>CALMXN010000145.1 GCA_937871145.1 uncultured Clostridia bacterium | reverse complement strand
CACAGATATTTTTTCAGCAACAATATCAGCAGTAGTTCCGTGTAGGAAAACTCCCGCACAAGCAGCAGCTTCAGGGGATAACCCTTGTGCTGAAAAAGAAGCTATCATTCCCGCAAGAACATCGCCACTTCCACCTCGGCTAAGTCCTGGATTGCCTGCTGTACTGAAGTATAAACTTCCGTCAGGTGTGGCAATAACAGTTCCCGAGCCTTTTGAAACAAGTGTTACCCGATATTTTTCAGAGAATTCAGATGCAAGTCTGACACGCTCTTTTAAAACCTCTTTTGTGCTGATATTAAGTAATCGTGCAAGCTCACCAGGGTGAGGAGTGAGGATAATGCTTGCCTTAGTGTTCTTTAATATATCTATGCGGTCAAGTATCGCATTTATTCCATCAGCATCAATAATTAAAGGACATTCTGCATTTAATATTATCTTTTCAACAAGCTTTTTGATATCATCTGAAACTCCAAGTCCGCATCCTATCAGGACAGCTGATGCACACTTAATATTTTCAGCAAGAACATCATAATTTGAGAATGATATCTGTCCGTTTTCATCCTCTTCAAGTGGAAGATAGGTTGCCTCGAAAACAGCACCACCGATAATTGATGTTACACTCGTAGGGGATGCCACAGTACATATCCCAACGCCACTTCTTAATGCAGAAAGTGAAGATAAAGCAGCAGCCCCTGTGTAATTTTTGCTTCCACATATATTTATAAGCTTCCCGAAGTCACCTTTATGTGAAGTGGCTTTTCTGATAGGTATAAGCTTTTTGATATAATCATTATCAAGCTTAATAACAGGCTTTTCAATTTTAATATATTCCTGCTTTGGAATATCAATATCAGCGACAATAATTTTACCGCAAGCCTCACGACAAGGTGAAAGGAGCATTCCTGTCTTAATAGCGCCGAATGTAACTGTATAATCACATTCAAGAGTACCATTACTGCAATATCCATCCAGAGCACTTGCTCCCGATGGAATATCACAGGCAACCTTAATGCAAGTACTATTGTTAATAGTATTAAAGAGCGCAGTTACATTTTCAGGTAATTCTCCGTGAAAGCCAGTACCGAATACACAGTCGCTAACTAGACAATCAGTAAAATCAATGTTTTCATAATCAGAAGTAACATCAATACCATTTATTTTACTGTAAGCAGCTTTAGAAAGCTCAGTTTTAGCATCACCACAAAGCATAATCACCTTGACACTAAGGGCGTTATTGGACAGGATTTGAGCACATACAAATCCGTCACCTGCATTATTTCCGTTCCCGGCGAGTATATATACCTTATTAATGTATCTGTTGTCTTGCAGTATGTTCAGAATCTTTTCTGCAAGTGATCTTCCGGCATTATCCATAAGCATAGACAGAGAAACGCCTGCACAATGTGAGGCGTTTTCAAGAATTTTCATTTGTTTTGGTGTTACTACAAAATTATTTATGTCCATAAAAAATCTCCTGTGCTTAGTCACGATAAGCTATTACAACAGCAGTTGCATATTCTCTTGAATGACTAAGGCTTAGTGACAATTTAAATTTTTCAGCAGAAACAATTTTCTTTGCTCTACCGGAAAAAATGAAGTATGGAGCACCCACACTATCTCGTAAAACTGAAATCTCATTCATAGAAAATCCACGGAAGCCTGTTCCCAAAGCTTTTGAAAAAGCCTCCTTTGCGCAGAAATTAGCGGCAATAGAACATGGATTAAAACTTTTTGAAGTAAAATATTTCAATTCCATCGGGGAAAAAACACGTGCTAAGAATTTCGGATTTTTTATGCTTTTATTTATTCTGTTAATTTCTATGATGTCAGTTCCACATTTTATCATGATGGCACCTCAAATAATTTATTGACTATTTGTTTCTTAAATTCCTCGGTAAGTATTTATTGATATTGCTCATAGTTTTTTCGTCAGGTGAAAAGTAAAGTCTGGTTATGCCATATTTCTGTGATCTGAAATCTGCATAATAAGTGTTTCCTGAAGTCCCGTCGTGAGCATTAATAATAGTAGTATCTGAAGGTGCTTTTGGGGCATCATTATACTTTCCAAAATCATTGATACCTTTTATATCTACTGTTATAAGGCGCTTCCTTTTTCTTTTTGCAATAATTTTATCAATATCAAGTTCTCCGTTTGTGAATGCATATTCAAATTCAAAAACAGAATTTGAAAGCAAAAACAATCCAAGGAATATTACAACACCGCCAAGAATTAATCCGAGAAGAAGGCTGTTAAACAAAGGTGCAGTAAATATAAAAACAAAAAGTCCTGCTACAATAATTAGAAAGATAAGCACGATATAGGAAGCCTTTTGTGCAGTGCTCTTATTAATAGTAACTAATTGCTCATTAACGTTATCCATAGAACCCTCCATATATATAATAAATAAAGTATAACATACAAACGCATAAAATTCAATGAAATACAGTATATAAATAGTGCAATACTTGTTAATTTTTATTATATAACAAACCCACCATTCACCCCAAATACCTGACCAGTGATAAATTTTGAATTCCCAGAAGCCAGAAAAGCAACCATATTTGCAATATCAGAAGGCATACCAATTATTCCGAGGGGTGTCTGCTCTCTTAAATTTTCAATATCTTCATCAGTATATGAAGCCATCATATCAGTGTCGATTACGCCAGGGCAGATACAGTTTACATTTATACCAGAAGGTGCAACTTCCTTGGCAAGTGCTTTTGTCAGCCCGATTACAGCAGCTTTTGATGCTGAATAAGCTACTTCGCAGGAAGCTCCAACCTGCCCCCACATAGAGGAAATATTAATAATGTTTCCATCGTGCCTTCTTATCATATAAGGAAGAACTGCCTGTGAGCAGTTGAATACTCCTTTTACATTTATATTA
>CALMXN010000144.1 GCA_937871145.1 uncultured Clostridia bacterium | reverse complement strand
GGTAAAGACAAGCTTTATATATTACTAAATAGGTCAGTGGCAAAGCCCCTTTTGACAAATAAGCGGTGGCTTTGCGGTCGCCCCCGAGCCCCTTCGCGTATAAAAACTAAATAAGAATAAGAGGTACACCGCACCCCTTGGCATATAAAAACTAATAAAGAAAATGAGGTTCGCCCCAAGCCTATTCGCCTTAAACACTAAAAAATAATAAGAGGTACACCGCACCACTTCGCATACAAAGCTAAAAGATAGATAGAGGTCGCCCCCAAACCCCTTCACACACTAAGTAAAAAGAATCTTAAAAGGAGGTCTTATATGGACAGTACACAGGAAATTATCTTCCTTTCAGGAGTAATCGAACAAGACAGCAATGCTGGTGTCAGCATCCCAATAGGTGCAAGCTATACACTTAAGTGTAAAAGCTATGAAATATCACGTGAAAATAAAATATCACAGTATTTCCCACTATCGAATGCACCCAGTCTTTCACTTAACGGAAGCAATGCATTAACAATAAAGGCAAATGGGAAAATCACTCTTGACAGCAACAATATTATTGAAACTCTCAATAATATCTGCGAGAGTACAACAGCTTTCACTCTTAATATCGGCACACAGAGCTTTTCAGATGTAATTCTCAAAAGTTACGTAGCACAGATTGACGGCTATGGAGTAACTGCAGAATGTTCACTTGTTTTCGTAAAGGCAGGTAATTTTTAATGGACAATATATCTTTAAGTGTTTCTATAAACGGTTCAAGGAACAGGTCGACGTTTACTGATTGCCTTTCTTTTAATTTTATTAAGGAACGCTACACCCCATATTCAGTATTTTCAGGGAGCTTTCTTATTAATGAAACTTTTGGTGAAATCGTTGATGTTGAGGTTACTGTAAACAATACTCTTATACATAAGGGGGTTGTCGATGTCTGCAAAAAGACAATCTCATCAAAGGGCATGGTTCTTTATATATCGTCAAGAGGATATTCACTTTCGCTTGGTCATTGTATGCTTGCTAATGAAATAAAATACGGGCTTACTCTGACACAACTTATTACTCAAAGCTATGCCCCGCCATATGTAACATATAGTGATACTGGCAAGTCGGTAAATTATCTATACATAAAAGAACATGCAAGTCTTTGGGAAGCTGTTGTTAATCATTCACTTAAATTAGGGAACTTTTATCCGTATATATCTTATCCGAACAAAATATCCTGCTCAATGCCAGTAAGCAAGAAAAACATTCTGCTTGATAATGCAGATACAATAATTTCATATTCTGAAAATACTGATAACACAAAGATTATCAGCCATATTCATATGCGTGACCTTGACGGAACATACAATTCCTATAATCTGAAGAACTCTTATGCAATAAACAGAAAAATCATAAGGCACAAGCATATAAATTATGACAGGCAGTGGACAAGTGACAGCAGTAACGGTCTTCAGTATAAAATTAATTACTTTATGCGCGGTAGTAAAAGCTTTGAAGTAGTTTACAGGGGCTTTAATGGTGAGGATATCAATGATGCCTTTTCAATTCAGACAAATCTGATTGTAATGCCCTCAAAAAATATTTCAGCCGTTAATATTTTCGGGAACAATAAGGGTATCTTCACAAAACTCACAGCATACGTTGACAACTATAATAATATCTAAAAAAGGCTGGCGCTTTAAGCGTCAGCTTTTTTTGTTGCTTTCTTTTTTCGTCTGTATGCTGAAAATAAATCCATAGCTGTAAAAATCACAGTCAATATTATAGCAAATTCAATATTATCGGAGGTTATCTTTTTCCCATCGAAGAAATATCCGATAAGAACCACTACTCCAAAAGTAATAATTATAGAAATAATTGAAGATAGGTATTCCTTCACTACATATTTCTTCATAGCTGTCGATCTCCTTTCTTAATGTCAAATTAAATTTTAATAAACTGCGGCTTTCTTTCCTTGAAGTATGCTATATAATCAAAACCAGCTTTTTTAATCATTTCTGTTGCTTCAGCAAGTCCTTTTCCCAAATCCTCAGTACAGTGTGAATCTGAACCTGTTGTTATAATTTCGCCACCACATTCTCTGAACATTTTTACATATTCAAAGCCAGGGAAGAAGTCACCGAACTTCTGGCGATAACCTGATGTGTTTACTTCAATTCCTTTTCCGTTCTGTGCAAGTGTTTTGAAGCATTCACGGATAATTTCCTCATAAGGTTTCATATTAACCTTATATCCTTGTTCACCCTGCATATAGCGGAGAGTGTATGTAAGATGCCCGATTACATCAAAGCCATTCCATTTTACAGTTTCATAAATCTCTTCAAAATATCTCTGCATCAGTGAGAAAATATCCTCCTTGCTGTAATCAAGGAAGTAGAAGTCCTGTTTTCCCCTTATCTGATGAATTGAAGAAATAATAAAATCAAGACGTTTGTCATTTGCGTAGCTTTCACTACGTTCAAGGCTCTGACAAGGCTCACCAAGCTCCACACCAGCGAGAAGATTAAGTCTGCCCTGATATTTGTCCTTTGCAATATAAATATCCCTCATTGAATTTTCAAAAATATCCCTGAAAAGCGGACCTGTATCCTTTGGTACTTCACATTCCCAGCGGTCAACGTTACATTCAACGTGGTCGGTGATTGTATAAGCAGAAAGTCCAAGGCTTATTGCTTTTTCACACATATCATTAACTGAATGTCTTGCATCAGGTGAGTTCTTTGAGTGAGAATGTGAATCACAGTATTTTATCATAATATCTCCTTTAAAGATTTATTTATTAAAATCAGAAAGTTATCGGTGGCTTTGCGTTCGCCCCCACACCCCTTCGCATTAAACGCCTTAAAAATATTATAGTGTAGCCCCCGAGCCCCTTCGCATATAAACACTAAATAAGTTAAGAGTCAAACTATTAAAAGGGCGGAAGCATAAACAGGTGAAGAACACAAAAGTGAGCGACTTTAACTTACCATAGCGTTTGCTGAAGCCCGTCACTCAAAGGTTGCAAAGTACCGAAACAAAGCATTGGTGATAGCAATAGTATAAAAGGATCTATTTAGCATACTGATTTTTCTTGAAGAGAAAAATTGTTATGCGTGCTTTCTATGTTT
>CALMXN010000143.1 GCA_937871145.1 uncultured Clostridia bacterium | reverse complement strand
GGTTATCTGCGGTGTATGTGGAGGACTCGGTGAGTATCTGAATATTGATGAGAATATCATCAGATTGTTGTTTGTTGTATTCGGATTAACCGGAACTGGAGTAATTGCTTACATTATCGGAGCATTATTGATTCCACCAAAAAGTCAGACGTTCTAATAAAGAAAAAGGCACTTGTTTCAAGTGCCTTTTTTATGTTTCATTCTACTTCATCATATATGAAACATTATTCAGAACATGACCGACTGTTTTCATTGCCCTTGTAGCTGTTCTTCTGACCTTCTTTTTCTGTCTTGAAGTGGTGCTTGTCATTGCATATGTCACTGCACCAACAGTAACTCCGAGTGTCATACCTTTTACAAATGGACCAGATCGGAAGAGCGTCGTGTAGGGAAATAATATCCTTAAAACAAATTCCCATTAAAAACAAAAAAAGCTAAAAATTTATTGAGAAGAATGACTTTTTATGATATAATATTTTTGACTTTATAAAAATATATAAAATAGCGGGGGATTATTTTGAATCAAAATAAAAAGGTTGCAGCAATTCACGACCTTTCAGGTATAGGAAGATGCTCACTTACAGTAATTCTGCCTATTCTTTCTGTAATGGGAGTTCAATGCTGTCCTGTCCCGACTGCTATATTATCATCACATACAGGTGGCTTTGGTGATGTCGTTTTAAGAGATCTTACTGATTATATTGTTCCTGCTCTTGATCATTATAAACGTCTTGGCGAAGGTTTTGATTGTATATACAGCGGGTTTCTTGCGTCAACAGGCCAGATCGATCATTGCCTTGAATTTTTCAAAAACTACCCTGATTCACTAAAGGTTGTTGATCCTGTAATGGGTGATCACGGTAAATCATATAAGACCTGCACACCAGAGCTTTGCAGAAGAATGATTGAGCTTGTTGGTATTGCGGATGTTATAACACCAAACCTAACTGAAGCCTCTATTCTTCTTGGAGAAAAATACCCAATGGCTCCAATGACTTCTTCACAAGTAAAAAGCTGGCTTGTAAGATTGTCTGAAAAAGGTCCTCACATTATTGTAATGACGAGTATTACTCTTGCAAATGGTGAGAATGCTAACATTGGCTACGATAAGAACAATAATTCCTTCTGGAAGATTTCTTGTGATTATGTTCCGGTAAGTTATCCTGGTTCAGGCGATATTTTTTCAAGCGTCCTTGTTGGTGGTTTGCTTAAAGGCGATAGTCTGCCTATAGCAATGAACAGAGCAACAAGCTTTGCCGAGCTTGCAATAAAAACTACCTTCAGCTATTCAACCGAACCTCGAAACGGTATAATGATTGAATCCTGTTTAGGTTGGCTGGCAGAAAATCAGACTTTCAGGGATTATGAAACTTTATAAAAATTATGCGAATATGTGTCGATATTTAAATATTGATACAAATAATATTTTATGATATAATAGGTGAAATAATGTATAATCTTAATATTGTTCTTGTCGAGCCACAAATTCCACAGAATACAGGTAATATTTCAAGAACCTGTGCAGTTACAGGTGCAAGACTGCATCTTGTAAAACCTCTTGGCTTTGATATTTCCGACAAGGCACTAAAAAGAGCAGGTCTTGACTATTGGGACAAGCTTGATGTAACAGTATATGAAAATCTTGAAGATTTTTTCAATAAAAATAAAGGTACCTTTTATTTTTTCTCAACAAAGGGGCAGAATATATATTCTGAAGTTGATTATCCTGATAACTCCTACATTGTTTTTGGAAGAGAAGATAAAGGACTTCCTGAAGAATTGTTATATGACAATCAGGGAACCTGTGTGCGTATTCCTATGAGACCAGAACTTAGAAGTTTAAACTTATCAAATTCTGTTGCAATTGCGACATATGAGATTTTAAGACAGTGGAATTTTCCCGAACTTAATACTCAAGGCTTTTTAACGAAATATACTTGGAGGTAATTATGCAAAGGATAAAAACAATGACAGACTCAGCCTGTGATATTTCTGCTGATCTTGAAAAAGAGTTTAATATTGATATAATGTGTTTCCCTATTATTATTGATGGAAAAGACTATATTGAGCGTGAAACTTTATCAAATGAGCAGTTTTATGAAGCTTTGTCAACATCAATTGAAGCTCCGGTTACTTCTCAGATTACCTCTTTCAGATTTCTTGATGAGTATAAGAAAATATATAATGAAGGTTATAAGGAAATTATCAACATCACCATATCATCTTCCGGCTCAAATACATACAATTCGGCTGTGCTCGCAAGGAATACCTTTTTTGAAGAAAATCCAGAAGCAAAAAGTTTCTTTAAAATCCACGTTGTTGATTCATTATCCTATACTGCGGGTTATGGTTATGTTGTAGTAGAAGCTGCAAAAAAAGCAAGAAAAGGCTGTTCTTCAGAAGAAATTATTTCATATCTGAAAGACTGGTTCTCTTGCGTAGAAATATATTTTGCACCATACTCACTGGAACAGGTTAAGCGTTCAGGCAGAGTCAGCTGTGCAGCAGCTTTTATGGGCGAACTTTTAGGTCTCCGTCCACTTATTCAGATGGTTGACGGTAAGTCACATGTTCTTGAAAAAATAAGGGGTAACAAAAATATTATTCCAAGAATTGCTGCTACTGCCACAAAGAATATGATTCCTCAAACTCCATATATTATAATCAAGGGCAATGTTGACGAACATGCTATTGAGCTTGAAAAGGAAATGATCAAGAAAGTCGGCTATCCGGCTGAAATGACAATTCAGATAGGTGCAGCTGTTGCAAATAATGCAGGAGCAGAGGTA
>CALMXN010000142.1 GCA_937871145.1 uncultured Clostridia bacterium | reverse complement strand
CCCATGTTAAGGCGATTTGCGAATGACTACTTCTGCTTAATAGCAGCCTGTGCAGATTAGTGAATAGGGACGATTTTTCGGGATGAGCTTTTACCGATGGCAAATAGCTATAAATATGTAAGTCAGAAGCATCCGAAGACGCATCTGATGATGAAGTGTAACAGTCGTCCAGATGAATATCAGGGCAATTCTTTCTTCCGTCTGCAATGTAGTTTACAGAACCCTCGTTATTACCGTCCAAGCGGAAATTCCAAACATACTTGTTGCTCTGTGGTACGATTGATGTTACTACCTTATCTATAAACTGTTTTGAGAGGTCGGGTTCAGACATATCCACCATAGCAGCCAAAGCGTTAGCTATTGCCGACATATCACACATACACTTTTCAACCGTTTCCTGTTGTTTTCCAAAAGAGTCTTTCTGCTCTTTCAGCTTAACAAGCTCGTCATCGTAAGATTTACGCATTGACTGAAATTCTTCCTTTGAAATATCACCATCGGTATAGATATTGATGAGGTTCTTGAGCTTCTTATCAACTTTATCAATCTGAGCTTCAACGAAAAGAACGTTATTTTGTGAGCTTTGCTTTGTTTCAGCCTTATAATACTCCTGAATATACTGCAAGGTAAGGAGCAAATCCTCTTTCTGTGTTTTCCAAGCATCGTGCAGAAAACATTTACCCATCATATTCATTTTCCACTCGGTAATAGGTCTTTCATCGCAGTAACCCTCGGTTTCAAGACCTGATTTTGCTCTTGCCGAAGCTTTACCGTAATTAACTTGATTGTAGCACACATAATTGTAGGTAATACCGCCGTTGTTATCCTTGTGATAACGGTTCTTTCTGAAAGATGAACCGCAGGAGCAACGAAGCTTTTTAACCCAGACATCGCTTGATGAACGATTGCTGACCTTTGTTGTTTCACCATTAACAACAAGTGTCGGCTTTTTCTTTGCATTCAGTATCTGCTGACATCTTTCCCACTGTTCCTCAGAGATAATCGGTTCAAAATTGCCCTTGTGATATTCATAGGTGTCTTTGTTGTGGTTCAAAATGCGCTTCTGTTCAAGATAATTGTTGCTTGTTGACTTGAAATAGGTAATATAGCCTTTGTAAGTGGCATTCGGAATGACCTTGAGAATATAGCCGAAAGTCCATTTTACGATACCTGACGGGTTCAGTCGTTTTCTTTCCGTGAGGATTTTGGCAATCTTCTGCCCCCCTAAACCTTGTTCATACATATCGTAAATCATTCTGACGGTTTCAGCTTGTTCGGGATTGATAACATAGGTGTTCTCGCTTGGGTTCCATTTTCCGTCTGCACTCATATTGCGTTTCAAATCGTAACCGAGGATATTGCCGCAGCCATAAAGAATATTCTTTGAACGGCTGATATGTTGTCCTGCCCGAACACGCTCGGAAACCTTACGGCTTTCCTCCTGTGCTAGAGTAGCCATAATTGTAAGTCTGAGTTCTCCGTCGCCGTCCATTGTCCAGATGTTGTCATCAGCGAAATAGACTTCAATGTTCTTATTGCGAAGCTCTCGTGTGTTTGTAAGCGTATCAACCGTATTTCTAGCAAAACGGCAAACCTCACGGGTAACAATAAGGTCAAACTTTCCGGTCTTAGAGTCCTCAATCATTTTCATAAACGAAGGGCGTTTTTTCGCCTGAGTGCCTGTGATACCCTCGTCTATGTATCTGTCAACGATTGTCCAGTTGGGAAAGCGTTTTGCAATATCATCATACCATTGCATTTGATTTTCCAAAGCAGAAATCTGAGCTTCGTGTTCTGTTGAAACTCGTCCGTAGAATACTACGTTTCTCGGGCGATTTCGGTCAAGTGTAATTCCAAACATATAAGTATCCTCCTTTAAGCAGCGGCTTTACCGCTGAATTCATTTTTGATGATGTTTTCGTATGTTGCCAAATTAATATATCCATTATCAAGCAGCACCTTTAATGCTGTCATAATTGCCAATGAACTTGAAATCTGTGAAACTTCCATTGTATATCTCTCCTTTATATTTTATCACTTTAAAGCGTTAATGTCAAGCGGTTTTGTTGGCGGTCGGTCAAATGTAAAACTAATTTAGCGACTTTTTGCGATTTTAGATTTTCGATTTTTCAGGTCAAATATAAAACTAATTTATACTCCCAAACTGATTGAAATAGCCTTATTGACT
>CALMXN010000141.1 GCA_937871145.1 uncultured Clostridia bacterium | reverse complement strand
TATGGTCTTTCAAAAAACTTGGGATAATATTAATAGTGACATTTGCCATATCTTTCCTTGATTTTTGTGACGCGTTATTTTGGTGGGATACTTCTCGGCGGTGGCGGACTTGTAAGAGCATATTCTCACGGATGTAAGATTGCTGTTGATGCAGCAAGAGCAATGGATATGTGCAACTGCTATGAGCTTATGATAAAAGCAGATTACAATCTTTACGGGAAGATTAATTACATTCTGCCTGACTATGAGGTTAAAATTCTGTCGACTGAATTTACTGATGATGTTACAATAAAACTTCTTGTAAAAAGTGAGTTTTTAAAGGAACTTTCCAATGAAATCATTGATATAACAAATGGAAAAGTCTTAATAAACAAGTCAGGAGAGAAATTTGCAGATTTTGCATAAAATATTTTTTAAAAAAAATAAAGGTATTTGCGCTCATTTATTGTATATATATATGTATAGGTTTTTACGGGATGAATATAGTGATTGGAGATTTATATGGAAATTCTCATTGATGGTCTGAAATTAGGCGTCGCTATATTAATTGCTATAATTTTCGTCGTAATAAATTGCAGAATATTCATTAAGCTTTTTGTTTATCCTGATACAAAAATCATTGACTTGAAAATTCCTGATTTAGTTGGAATATCAAAAAGACTTTTAGCAAAAAAGGAAGATAAATAATGCTTGAAAAGGCAACAGATAAAACAAAATAACTAACTTACATTGAACTGGGGGATAATATGACACCGAGAGAACAGACCGAACAGATTGAGGCTTCAACACTCTGTAAGGAAGCTTCACTTTCAATGCGGACAAGGGGACGACGTATCCCACAGGCAAAATGTCCTGTAAGAACAGAATATCAACGTGACCGTGACAGAATTATCCACTCAAATGCTTTCCTGCGATTAAAACACAAAACACAGGTTTATCTTATACCTACAGGTGATCATTACAGAACACGAATGACACATACTCTTGAGGTCGCACAGATTGCAAGAACAATTACAAGGGCATTGCGCCTTAATGAAGACCTTGCCGAAGCTATTGCACTCGGGCATGATTTAGGGCATACTCCATTCGGACACGCTGGTGAAGCAATCCTCAACGAGCTTTCACCAACTGGCTTCAAGCATTATCTTCAAAGCGTACGTGTTGTTGATTATATTGAAAAGCAAGGCAAAGGACTCAACCTTACATATGAAGTGCGAAACGGTATTGCGTGTCACACAAACCAGATGGCAAAAACAAGAGAGGGATATATTGTCCGTCTTGCTGACAGAATAGCATATATAAACCACGATATTGAGGATTCAATAAGAGCAGGCATTATTCAGACAAAACAGCTCCCACCATACCCTGTAAAAATTCTCGGAAAAACTAAGTCAGAAAGAATTACAACAGTAGTTTCTTCACTTATAGCAAATGGTTCTGTTGAAATTAAAATGGACAGTGATATTCAAAAGGCACAGGATGAGCTTCACACTTGGATGTATGATAATGTATATAAAAATCCTATTGCAAAAGCTGAAGAAAACAAGGCAAAGCTTCTGATTGAAAAGCTCTATAACTATTTTTACAAGAACCCTGACAAAATGCCTGATGAATATAAAATTATTACAGAAAAATTCACTAAGGAACAGGCTGTATGTGATTATGTCGCTGGAATGACAGACGGATACGCAATAAACCTATTCAATAATTTATTTATCCCAAAGGGCTGGAGCAAATGATAAAAAGAAACAATGCTAAATAATACCGGTGGCTTTGCGGTCGCCCCCGAACCCCTTCGCATAAAAGTACTAAAAAGCATAGAAGGCATCTGAACCCCTTCGCCTATAAAGACTTAAAAATAGTGTAAGCTCACACCAAGCAATTTTGCAGATATAAATAGTATTACAAGCTGCTAAAAGGGCGGAAGCATAAACAGGCAAAGAAGACAAAAGTGAGCGACTTAAACAAACCATAGCGTTTGCTGAAGCCCGTCACTCAAAAGTTGCAAAGTACCAAAACAAATCAATAAAGATAAACGGATTAATAGAATTTCTGTTTAGCATACTGATTTTTCTCGCAAGAGAAAAATGTTATGCGGTGACAGATCGGCAGTACGGTGTTTCTTGGTAACTTCTTTTCACTGG
>CALMXN010000140.1 GCA_937871145.1 uncultured Clostridia bacterium | reverse complement strand
AATGAGGATTTTTTCAAGCTCTGCTGATTTTTCCGCAACAGGTTTATACTCACTCGCACATTCGGTTTTTTCAAATCTAATAAGCTGACTGAGTATTCCTGAAACCTCATCTGTCTGTTCAGCAATAATCTTTTTTATATTTTCTGTTTTGTTATCAATATCATTGATAACAACCTGACGCTCTGCGATAAGGCCCGCAAGTGAATCAAAATCTGAGTCTGCTATTTTCGAAGTGATTTCTCTGAATTTATTCAGAAGAACTATTTTCTGATCAATATACTTTGTAATAGACGAAATATAGATAACACTCATTTGAACTAACCCTTTCGACTTATTTGAGTAAACGCGTCCTTCAAATCGGCAAAAAACGGAATAAGCTGTTTTAATATTTCTGTATCTTTAGTTGTGTTTGCTTTTATAAGCTGATCCATAAAGAATTCATATAACGAGGCGAGATTTTCAGCAACTTCATATTTCATCTTAAGGCTGCTGTCAAGCATAGCAACAATATCCTGAACCTTGAGGATTGACTTGCCTGCTTTTTCGATGTCATTGTTTTCTATATAGTAAATCGCCTTGTTGGTTTCCTGCTCTGCCTTGTCATATAACGCAATAAGCATCTGAAGCGGTGACATTGTTGTCACTGACTGTTGCTTATACTGCTGATATGGATTCATCATACTGACATCCCCTTTTAACCTTAAGAATTACTGCTGGAATTGCGACGACAGCCACGAGCTCTGTGAATTGTAGCTGTTCATTGTCTTTTCAAGTGTGGTGAACTGCTTCCAGTATCTCTCCTGCTCACTTTCATAACGCTCCTGAAGATCTTCGATAAGATCCTTGTATGTATCTATCTGCTTTGAAATTCTGTTTTCAGCGGAAGATGATGTGTTCTCAACACCAGCCATAACAACAAGTGTACCCTTGTTGGCGCCAGTTGTAGCAATAGCCTTGTCAAGAGCATTTGTTACTGCTGTTGACAAGCCGTTGTTTGTATCTGTAAATAACTTTGATACTGCATCTGAATTTTCATTCAATGCCTTCTGAAGCTTCGTTTCATCAATTTCAAGCTTACCGTTATCCTTGTAGTCCGTTGATGGCTTTATACCGATATTAAAAAGTGTAAAACCCGAATTATTTACTGAGCTTATTGCACTTCTCAGATCAATCATTTCTCTGCTGATTGTTGAATCCTGATAAAGCAGACCTGACTTTGCTTTTTCTTCCCAAAGTTCAACTTCCTTATCGGACATATCTTCACGTTGTTCATCTGTAAGAGGTGTATAATCCTTATCGTGCTTTGTTGAAATCTGTCCGTTAAGTGCATCAATAAGAGTGTTATAATCTTCAACAAAAGACTTTATTGTCTTCATTGCAGCTGTTGTATCACTTGCTGTTGTTACACTGATGTTTTTAGCACCTGTTTCAAGTGCACTGATGTCAACAGATGTACCGTTGATTGTGAATGTGTTGGAGTTGCTTGTTATTGTGTTTCCGTCATAAGTCATAACGGCATTCTGTCCGCTTGCTTCATATGATGGAGTAGCGTTTGTTGCAGGTACTACTGGGTAATTGTATTCTTCACCGAACAATGAAGAAAGATAAGCTTTTCCTCCTTCATCGGTCCCTGCCATATCAATACCATTAAGCTTAAGTGAATTGTTTTCAAGAGTAATATTCCCGAAGGAACCATCAAGAAGCTCTTTTAAGGTTGTGTTTTCATTAATGGTAATTGTATTACCACCGCCGAATGATAAAGTTGCACTTATTGAACCCTCAACGCCTTCAAAAAGCTTTTGGTTGATATCAATTTCGTTTGTGCTGTTTGTTTCATCAAAGCCAAGTGCCGAAACAAGCTTTGCACTTCCCCCTGTTACATCACTTAAAGCGCTGATTTTAACAACGTCACCGGTTTTTCCTCCCATAAGAGTAAATGTCTTTGCATCCTTATCAAATGAAAATGACGGAGCACTTGTACCGAACTCCCTTGTAAGTTCTGAATTAAGCTGTGAAACAACATTATCGCCATTTGTGAAGTCATTCTTTACACCTGTGGAATTATATGACCAGAGTGCGATTTTCTTTTCAACGCCATTTACTGTAACGTTTATTGACTGATTGATAAGTTCTGATATATTTGTGTTCTCTTTGCTGAAAGCAAATATCTGATCAACTGCAGGCGGATTGCCTTCAATTCCGTTTGACATCAGTGAGCTTGAGCTTATTGAGGATGCCTCCGCAATTTTATCTGCTCCAAACATTGCTGTGAGAAGATTTCCTGACTTCTGTGTAATATTCAGTGATGTACCAGCACCGGAATCTGTTGTTCCCATTGAGAACTGTCCTTTTATGCTGTCATAAGAAAGCTTAACGCCGGCATCACTGCTGTTTATAGTATTGATAACACTACCTAAAGTAGCGTCCTTATCAAATTCAAATGACTTGCCATTGATATCAAAAGTAAAGCCGTTTCCCTTTAGATCTGTTTTGAAGGAAATATCCTCAAGCTTTGTGTTAAGAGAAATCTTATTGGTCACTGGATCCTCAAAGCCGAGAGCCTTAAGCCCTGCTAAGTCAGTAGTTGATGCCTCTGAAATAACAAAGGAATGGTTTATAGCAGCAATTTCTGTATTATTGACAGTAAGTCTGTCACCGTCAAATGAGAAGTTTGCTTTTGTTGCAGCAAAAGCTGTATTTATCGAATCAATAAGATTCTGCTTTGTTTCATCATCTGTTGCTCCGCCTGTGAAGGAAATCGTCTTTGTAAGACCATCAAGGTTTAAATTGATGTTATAATCTGTTCCCACAACAGTATTAAGGTCAACAGTTACGCCCTCAATAGATTTATCTGTGCTGGCAATTGAAGCACTTTCAGCTTTCCTGATAATATCAGTTATGTTGAATGTGCCCTCTGTTGCATTAGCTGCAGCAGAAAGCTTTAAAAGAGGGTTTGATGAAGTGACGCTTCTTGCGCCGAACAGCTTTGGCGAACCAATGTTCTGGTCTGGCTTCAGAAGATTGAAGTATGAATTCTTAAACTCCTGAAGAGCAGCTGTTGATTTTCTGTATTCAGCCTGCTTCCACTGAAGTGTCTGAAGCTTCTGCTTCTGTGTATTGAGTCTTTGCTTTGACAAAGACGACATCTGTTTTACGATTTCTTCTGTGTCAAGTCCGGAAACAAGTCCTGCCGATCTGATTCTGGATGACGATGATGATAATGATGATACTGACATTATTGTTTCTCCTTTCCCTTGTTGTTAAGTAACTGCTCAAGAACATTTGCAGGCAATGCTTCAGACGCCTGTTTGTTTTCTTTAGCTGTAATATAAATTTCTTTTCTGTAAATGCTGATTTCCTTTGGCGCGTTAATACCGATTTTTATTCTGTCCTTATTGATTTCAAGTACAGTAATTTCAATATTGTCATTAATAATAAGACCTTCATCTGTCTTTCGGGTAATAACTAACATAGCTACTCCTCCTTTATACTCTGGTATAAAGGAAACTTTATATCGTAGTCTTCATCCAGAATAGTCTGGACAGCAATCCTGTCCTTTTTATTAACGATAATCGGGCTCTTGATATTCAGTGTTGTCTTTTTATAATCCTCGGGAATAACTGCTATTGAAAGAACCTCAATATCTTCCTTATCCTCAAGCTTGATTAAAGAAAGATCGTCCAAAGCAGGCTCCGGAGCATAGTCAGTGATAAAATCAAGTGGCTTGAAAACAATAAAGCACGGTACTGTGGAATCAACACTCTGGAGCCACATTGGTGAAGCTTCATCACCGAGAGGACTTAATACAACAAAACGCTTGCTGTCCTCAAATCCGAAAATTCCATTCGGGAAGTCTATGATGTCAGCCTTGCTGATTTCCTGTTCCCCGAAATCCCTTGTCTTAATAGTGATTTTGTCCTGTGCTGTATTGTTCATATTCATCGCTCCTTGCTTATACTATTACATCTATTTCCTGTCCCTTATGTTCAGGGTCAGCACTTGGTGGAACATATATAGGTCCGCCAAGATATTCAATTTCAACTTTCGGCATCTGTTTTACTTCGAATTCTATCTTGCCAGGTATGAATTCAAAATTTGTAAGTCCCGCTGTATCCCAGTTCATGTTTAGCTCATCCATCTGATAATGGATACTGAGCTTTCCGCCATCCCAGGAAATATCAGGGCCATCTTTAGGCAGAAACTCAAGTGCAGTTTCAACCTGCTGGTTAAGTTTTGACGCAGCAATCTGTGCAATACTCATTCCGTTCGGGTCAGCAAGCTCGTTGCCTTCCTGTGCAATTGTTGCTGTTGCCTGATAAGCTATCTTGATACCATTCTGGGCTGCCTCATTTATTAATGTTGTATTTGATTTAAGTCCAATGCTCTGACGCATTTCAAAGGTATCAATATTGATTTTAATAGGATCGGCTTTCATCTGAAGTCCGCCTTCCTGGCGGGAAACTTCAACCTTAGGAAGCCTGCTGTTATACTTGACATGTGCATTGTCTATTAAAATTTCGACAGCTATTGGCGTGGTCCTTATGCTAAGTAACTGATCCATCAATATCACCTCACCTTTTACTTCATGTAATCAAATATGCTTAATGGTATTAGCTTTGATCCCATTGACAGTGTTGCGTTGTATGCCATTTCAGCAACCTTCAGGTTTGAGATTTCTTCTGTCAGGTCAACACCCTCAACGCCCTGCTGTGCTTTCTTAAGGCTGAAGTCATCATTTTCAACTCTTGCCTTTGCATAATCAACAGACTGCTGTTGATTTCCCAAATCAGTAATACTGTTCATAAGATTTGACTTGCTTGCATTAAGCTTCTCAAGAATATTGAGTGCCTCACCACTGTCGCCTGCGTCGAGAGCGTCAGCTGCTTTATATGCAAGAGAGATAAGATTCTTAGGGTCACCGTCTGTATCTGTTCCATATCCAAGAATATCTGCACCGTTTAGTGCAATATTCATAACAGTCTGCTTGTCAACATTTCCGTCAGCATCAAACTGAAGACCTAAACCAACATCAAGGCTTATATCAGCACTTTTCGGGAAGTCTGAAAGATTTGCGGAATTGATATCAACTCCATTGTAGGTAAGCGTTTTTGTAGCCTGATCATATACAAAAGGAGCTGAAGCATTGTTGGAACCACCGAAAAGCTTTCTGTCAGCATATTCGGAGTTGATCTGTGTTGTCATTTCCCTTGCCATATTTCTGATCTGGTTTGCAACGATTTTCTTCCCGTCTTGACCGTTTGTGCCATTTGCGCCCTGAATAATTGAGTCAGAGATTGTTGTTGAAACGCTGCTTATTGAAAGCAAAGATTTTTCAGCTGTTGAGTAAATGCCCTCTGCTGTTGCTATATTATCGCTGTACATCTCATTCTTCTCAAGGTTCCTTCTTATAATCAGAGCCTTGGCAGCACCAACTGAATCCTCTGAAGCTCTTGTGAACTTCCTCTGTGTGAGGACACGGTTGTTGATTTTGTTCATATTATTCAGTGCGGAGTTTGAATTCTTCAGATACATCCTTGTCATCTGATTCTGTGTTACTCTCATATCCTATATCTCCTTAATATTATCTGCCTACAAGTCCCATATTGTTTATGATTGTATTCAGTGCCTCATCAAGTGTAGTCATTACTCTTGCAGAAGCGTTAAACCATTTCTGGTAGTTCATCATATTTATTCCTTCTTCGTCAAGAGAAACTGCTGATTTTGCATCTCTTTCAGAAAGAATGCTTGTTGTAAGTGAATCGTTTGATTCAAACTTTCCTGACTGGAAGGTAATTTCCTGTGAAAGCTTGTTTGTGAAGTATGAAATATTGCCTTCAAAGGTTCCTTCAAAATCATTATTATCGCCGAACTTAACCTGCTTGTCAAAAACGCTCAGTAATCTGTAGATATGTGCGTTGTCAAGTTCACCCTCCTGATTTGTAGGAAGAATTGACATTGGCTTGTTAACCCAGTCGTCAGAAACTCGGAGGTTCTTTGCTGTGAAAACAACGCTTCCGTCAGAGGTTGTGAACAAAGGTCTTTCAACGCCAGGGTTTGCAGGGTCTTCGTTCATTTTGTTAAACTCTTTTGCCATTGTTTCTGAGAATTTATCAATTACTGTTTTAAAGTATGAAAGCCCTTCTGAACCATTCTGTGCGCCTTGTGTATAACAGCCGTTTCCGTTATAAACATCAACATAGCCTTTTAGCGAGCCTGCTTTCGGACTAAATTCTGAACCATTGTTAAAGCCAAGCATCAAAGCACCTGTTATTGAATCCTCCGAGCAGCTGAGCTGTGTTGCTTTATTGCCTTCAATTACTGTTGCACCGGCAAATTTTACTGTTACTGTACCATCTTTTTCGTCCTGAACTTCAATGTCACCATATGATGAAAGTGAATCAAGAAGAACATTTCTTGTATCCAGTAACTCATTAGGTCCGTATGTAGCATTTACTTTATAATCACCGGCAAGTCCGTATGAAACCTCACCGTTTGAAACATAGCTGTCTGCTATCTGCTTATTAAGATCAGCAATTTTATTAAAGGTTGCATTGACATCGCTGATTGAAGCGTCAACTTCAAATTTTGTCTGATCCTGAATCTGTGTAAGCTTGAAGTCGTAGTTGTTGATTACATTTACAAGCTGCTTTGCTGACTGTGTGAGGATGTTTGCAATTTCCTCTCTGTCTGTTGAGTCTGTTGCAAAGGACTCCATCGTTCTCTGGAATTTTAAAAGTGCCTTCTGCAAGCCTTCTGTATCGATATTGTCAAGAACATTTTCAACATCAGTAAGTATGCTTGATTTTATTCCGGCTTCTGCTGTGTCAGAGTTAAGCTCCCTGAACTTCTTATCGAGGAACGGATCACGGATCTGATCAACTCCTGACATATAAACACCCTGGCCAGCACACATAACCTTGCTTGCTCCATATCTTGTTCCACCTGAGGTGGTTACCATTGAGAAAAGGTCAACCCTTTGCCTTGAATAACCTGTTGTGTTTACATTTGAAATATTGTGGCCTGTTATATCAAGAGCTTTCTGTGAAGCCATTAAAGATTTTCTTGTTGTTTCAAAACCTAAAAACGTTGGTCTCATTTAGACATCCTCCTAAACATTCTTTGTCATTGATACTGACATTGCTGTGTGATTTCTGCCACCCTTGTCGTTATAAATCTCGCCTGAATTGTGTGACATCTTGTTTTCTATTGAATTGAGTTTTACTCTGACAACATTCATTGCCTCGTCATTTATTCTTTTCACTTCAAGAACATATTTTGAAAGACCTGAAAAAACACTCTGGAGCTTATCCTTATATTCATCAGGAGCTGACTGAATCATTTCACCAAAGGAGGTTTCTCCCAAGCCCTCTTTTTTAAGAATGTCAATTCTTTTTGCCTCAAGGTTGTTCCCCTTCATAATGAGAGCCTGTTCCTTGCCAAGACAGCTGCTGAGCTGATTAACGTCGCTTGAAATAATATATTTAAGCTTTTTATTTTCAAAATCAAGTAATTCAATATAGTGGTCAGTATATTGTCCGAAAAAGTCAATGATTAACTTATAATTGTGCATTATACTTCTCCTTAAGATTATTCAAGTATAGCTCTTGCAACTATTTCCGACTGTACGTTATACTGTCCGTTATTGATGCTTGCAGTCAGATCAGTTATCCTTTCTATACTTGCAGAATTTTCTACTTTTCTTGCAATAGAAGCCTTGAGTGCCTCAACAGAATTGATTTTCCCCGAAGAAAATTCAACTTTATCTGTGTTCTTCACTGAACTTATAGTACTTGCAGATTCAGATTTGTTCCTTTCAAATTTTGCTGTATTATATGCATTAATTGCATTGATATATCCTTTAATCTCCATAATTTAATCCTCCCGTTATAATAATTTAATCAAGATTATATTACTACTCATATATCATATCGGCAGGAAAATATAAAACTTAATATTTTAAACAAAAAAACTGCAACAAAATGTTGCAGTTTATATTTTACATTCCGCTTACAAGATTGAGTCCCTTTTCGTCAAGAATTTTCTTTGCGTCAAGAATGATTACAAGGTCATCTTCATACTTGGCAACGCCAGTAATGTACCTTGTAACTTTATCGGTTGTAATTGCAGGTGGAGGAGCCATCATATCATCCTCAAGAGAAATTACAGCTTTTACTGTATCAACGACAAATCCGATTTC
>CALMXN010000139.1 GCA_937871145.1 uncultured Clostridia bacterium | reverse complement strand
CTTTCCCTACACGACGCTCTTCCGATCTTAGCAACCGTCGGTGACGGACTTTGTTCACAGATACCGGCACTTTTAATTTCCACTGCAATGGGTATGGTTGTTACCCGTTCAGCATCAGAATCAAACCTTAACACTGACCTTAGAAAGCAATTTACATCTCAACCTCTTGTTTTGATGATTGCAGGTGGGATAATGTGTGTAATGACACTTATTCCAGGATTCCCGAAGGTTCAGACCATCGTTATCGGTGGCGGAGCAATCTTCCTTGGATATACACTTATGAAGAACAACAAGCTTGTTGCTGAGAAGGCACAGGCTGACGAATTGGCTGACAATCAGGAAGCTTTATCCGAAATGGAATACTACAAGGATATCGATAATGTTTACAAGCTACTTAATGTTGAACCGATTGAAATGGAATTCGGCTACAGCCTTATTCCTCTTGCTGATGAAAACAGCGGAGGAACCTTCATCGACAGGGTAGTAGTTTTCAGAAAACAGTTTGCACTTGAAATGGGTATGGTATTCCCGTCAATCCGTATGAGGGATAACCAGAATATTAATCCAAATCAATATGTTATAAAGATAAAAGGCGAGGAAGTCGCCAGGGCAGAAATTCTTGTTGATCATTATCTTGCACTTGACAGCGGTAATGTTGAGGGTGAGATTGACGGTATAGATACAGTTGAACCAGCATTCAACATCCCGGCTAAATGGATAAGTGAGGATAAAAAGGTCGCCGCTGATATTGCAGGCTACACCTTAATTGACCCGACATCAGTTATGATTACTCACCTGTCTGAAGTTATTAAATCTCACGCATATGAATTGTTGAGCCGACAGGATGTCAAGACAATGCTTGATAAGGTTAAGGAAGCCAACCCGACAATTATCGAGGATGTTATCCCGAATGTTGTCAGCATTGCATACTTACAGAGAGTAATTGCAATGCTCCTGAAGGAAGGTATCCCTATAAGAGATTTACCGACTATTCTTGAAACTCTCGGTGATTATCAGAGCTCACTTAAGGATATGGATGTTACCTGTGAATATGTAAGACAGGCACTTAAGAGAACAATCACAAGGAAATTCTCCGAGGCTGGACAGATAAGGGTGTTTACACTTGATAATGAGATTGAAAATCTTATTGTTGCATCACTGAAGAAATCTGAACAGGGATCATACCTTGCTATGGATCCTGATAAGATACAGGGTATTATTACAGCATTCAACAAGGAAACAGAAAAAGTCAGGGATGTTATTCCGACACCGATTATCCTGACATCACCGATTGTAAGAATATACTTTAAAAAACTTATTGATCAGTTTGTACCGAATGTTATTGTGCTTTCCTATAATGAAATTGATAATTCCGTTCAGATACAGTCAATAGGAAATATTTCAATAAATGTAACTCAAGAGGTTTAATACGAAAGAGGTGATATAATGCCTACTGAAATAGTTGAAGCAAATGAGCTTATCCTCACATACAAGGAAACCGGGGATATTGCCCTGCGTAATCAGATAGTTCTTCAATATGGAAGTATGGTTAAATATATCGCTGTTTCAATGAGGAACCTTTACTCTAAATACGCTGACGTTGAGGACGTCATAAACGAATGTATTATTTCACTTATTTCGGCTATTGACAGCTTTGATATGAATAAAAATGTAAAGTTTGAAACCTACGCTTCCATAAGAATCAAAGGTGCAATCATTGATTTCATTAGAAAACAGGATTTTATCCCGCGAAGCGTAAGAGCTTTTTCAAAGGAATTTGAAAAGACATATACAATTCTTTACGCAGAGCTTTTCAGAGAGCCAACCTCCGATGAAATTGCAGAGAGAATGAATCTCACAGGCGAAAAGTTCAGAAAACTCATGGGTGAATCCGCAAGTGCAGCAACCCTATCCTTTGAAGAGCTTTTATATGAAAATAATTTTGAAATATCAGAAGTTTCCGACCCGAATGCGTGGGAAGCCGAAAAAGGGCTTGTACATAACGAACTTGCTTCAAATCTTGCTCAGGCAATAGACACACTAAAGGAAAAGGAAAAGAACGTTATCTCACTTTATTATTACGAAAAGCTCAAGTTCTCTGACATTGCAAAGGTTTTGCAGGTTACTGAATCAAGAGTATGTCAGATACACGCAAAGGCAATAGTTAAGCTTAGAATCGCACTCAAGGAATATCTCTCTCAGTGAAAGGAATGAAGAATAATGCTCAGAGGATTTTATATTGCGTCCAACGGACTGCTTAATCAGCAGAGAGTACTGAATACAATTTCAAATAACGTAGCAAACTCACAGACGCCAGGCTATAAGTCAGATACATCTGTTCAGAATACATTCAAGCGTGAGCTTATCCGTCTTAATCAGGGAAGAACAAATAAAACAGGAACTATCGAATACAAATACACAGAGCGTTCCTACACACAGCTTACCCAGGGTAGCTTTGAATTCACTGAAAGACCACTTGATATTGCTATTGAAGGGCCGGTTTATTTCAACATTCAGGGTAAGGATGGCAACCAATACCTTTCAAGAAACGGTCAGTTCTCTTTAGATAATGAAGGTTATCTTGAACTTGCTGGCTCAGGAAGAGTCCTTGGCGGAAATGGTCCGATATATGTCGGAACAAGTGATTTTTCAGTAAACGGCAAGGGCGAAATTTATATTGACGGTCAGTATTCTGACAGCCTTCAGCTTACATATGTTTCAGATAATTCCAACGTAAATAAAAAGGGCGACAATCTTTTTGAACTTGCTGAAGGTGCAGAAACAAATCCACCTGAAGATATGGAATACAGTATAATTCAGGGAGCGTATGAACGTTCCAACATAGATATGGCAACCGAAATGACAAAGGCGATGGCGGCACAGCGTTCGTTTGAGTCAATGGCACAGGCCTTGAAGATGGTAGACAACATCAATGAAAAAGCCGCAACATTAATCGGAAAGGTATAGGGTGATAAAGGATGAATATAGGATTTTACAGCGCAAGATCAGGTTTGATTTCAATGCAGCAGGGGCTTGATGTTGTTTCAAACAATGTTGCTAATGTTCAGACCACAGGCTTTAAGGAAGTCAGACCATCCTTTTCTGACCTGCTTTATTCCACACAAAAGCCACAGAACCCTGAGGCTCAGACTGGTCACGGCTCAAAACTTTCAAAGACAGATGTTATGTATAAGCGTGGACAGCTTATGATGACAAACCGCGAGCTCGATTATGCCTCACCGACCGATTGCTTTTTTGCAGTAAGGGATGAGAGCGGAAAAATAAGCTATACAAAAGACGGCGCATTCTATATGAGCAATAACGGAACAGGCTGGGATTTAGTCAATGCTGACGGCAAATTTGTTCTCGGATATGACAAGCAGCCTATTAAAGTAAGCATAACTGCTGAAGGCAATCCTGATACAGGTAATATTCAACAGCAGCTTGGTACATTCAGATTCGACAATCCTTATGGACTCCTTGCTGATGGTTCAAATACTTATGTTGCAACAGAAGGCTCAGGCGAGGGAATAGCTGATACAGGCGCAGACAAACTTATGGGCACGCTTGAAATGTCCTCTGTTAATATCGGTGACCAGATGGTAAAGGTTATTCAGTACCAGAGAGGTTTTCAACTAAATTCAAAAATGGTTCAGACAGCAGATGAAATACAATCTATTGTAAATAACCTTAGATAACGGAGGTAGCAAATGGCACCTATTAACAATCTTGATGACCTGAATCCTATACATATGGATGTCCTCAGAGAAATTGGAAACATCGGCTCGGGAAGTGCTGCGACTGCACTTTCAGGACTGCTTGGAGCACCTGTTGACATATCTGTTCCTTCTGTAAAATGTCTTGACTTTGCACAGACTATTGAGTTTATGGGCGGCGCAGAAGAACTTGTTATAGGATTGATGCTCAGATTTGAGGGCGAAATTTCAGGTCTGATTCTCTATATACTCAAAACTGAATTTGCTCAGAAAGTTATTAATGCTTTTTATTCAAAAGATATTGAATCCCTTATGGATATGGATGAAATGGATAAATCAGCAATATGTGAAATAGGAAATATTATGGCCGGCTCTTATGTCAGGGCACTTGCTGACCTGACAGGAATGATAATAGACATCAGCGTGCCGGATATATGTGTTGATATGGCAGGAGCAATCCTCAGTGTACCTGCTATCCAATATGCTTCTCTCGGTGACAAAGTACTTTTTATTGACGATAACTTTAAGGTTTCAAGTGGGGACATAAAGAGCAATATGATACTTATTCCTGAAATGGACTCGCTCGGTATGCTTTTCGGGAAGTTGGGTATTGAAATATGAGTATACTAACGGTTGGAATATCAGATTTAGCCGTTTCAAAAGCTCCAGACGTTATCTGTACGTATGCACTGGGATCCTGTGTCGGAATATGCCTATATGATGAAACCAAGAAAATAGGCGGGCTTGTACATATAATGCTTCCAAGTAGTAAGGAAGCTCCACATATTCACGATAACCTAAAGAAATTTGCGGATACTGGTATTAAGATGCTTGTTATGGAAATTGAAAGAGCAGGCGGCAATGTAAGGAATCTAAAAGCCAAAATAGCCGGTGGGGCACAGATGTTTGCGGGGGTCAGCTCCTTCAACATCGGTGAAAGAAATGTTAAATCGGTAAAACAGATTTTAAGTGAACTGAACATTCAGATAGTGGCTGAACAGACTGGTGATAAAATTGGACGAACTGTTTTCTTTGATACGCAGACTGGGATGCTTGAGGTTAAATCTGCTACCCGCGGAATAACAGTAATATAATCGATAGGAGGTTTTTTCTGTGAACAATGATGATGCTTTAATTAACAGCACCAACAACATTGCTCCTGATAGTCAGGCTGACAATAATAATGAGGACAAGCCGCAGCCAGTTGATTGTATTATTGAATTGGAAATTGAAACTGGTGGTTATTCGGCAAATCTCAGAGCACGTTCACCATTGAATGGTGGAAAAGATGTTACAAAAGAACAAATAAAAGCTACCCTTGCTGAAAAGAAAATTGTGTATGGCATCAACGAGGGAATGATTAATATTATCGTCAACGGGAAGTCATATGACCGTTGGTTCCCTATTGCAAAATGTACTCCCCCGCAGAATGGTGAAGACGGAAAAGTTGAATATCTTTTTGATAAGAATGTAACAGGACTTCCAAAGGAAGATGCACATGGTTATGTTGATTTCCATAATCTTGGAATAATCCGTAACATCACAATGGGAACTGTTATTGCTAATATAACAAGAGAAACTCCGGGAACATCAGGCACTAATGTTCTCGGTGATGAAATGAAGCC
This sequence comes from uncultured Clostridia bacterium, assembly GCA_937871145.1. GTDB lineage: Bacteria > Bacillota > Clostridia > Oscillospirales > Ruminococcaceae > SZUA-444. Next base: position 2,840 of record CALMXN010000139.1, on the reverse strand, counting down.
TCAAAAGGGCAGGGAACCTTCCGTAGTATTCGGCGAAAATATAAAGCTCACCGATGATAAGCTTCAGATGATAGCAGCAGCGGATGGGAACCTTGTAAACAGAGGTGGAAAGTTCCTTATTGATACTGTTGTAAAAATTGACGGTGATGTTGATGTATCCACTGGTAACGTTGACTTTATCGGTGAAGTTGTTATCCGTGGTGACGTAAAGGAAGGCTTCAAGGTAACATCAGGAAAGGACATTCTTGTTCATGGTGGTGCTTATGGTGCAAGCCTGACAGCCGCTGGAAAAATCACTGTAAGAACCGGCGTAGTCGGAAGTCAGCTTGTTGCAGGAAGTTCTGTTGATGTTGCATTTGCTGAAAACTCAAATATAACCTGCTATGAATCTTTGAAGGCAAAGAGTCTTTACTTCTGTGATGCATTCTGTAAGGGTGAAGTATGCGTAAATACAGGAAATGGTAGCATCATCGGCGGAAAAATAATAAGTACAAAGAATCTTTATGCTTATACAATAGGTTCGAAATCATATACACCAACACAGATTGTTATCGGTGATAACGCAATAATGCTTCAGGAGAAAACAGGTCTTGAGCAGAAAATTGAAAAGCTTGATATTGAAGAAGATAAATGCACAAAGGTTGTTGAATACTTATCTGAAAAGAAAAAACAGCTTGGCTCTCTACCGACTGATAAGGTTAATATTATCACTACAGCAGCAAAGCAAATTCTTCTTCTGAGAAATGAACGTGAACAGATCCAGAAGAGAATTGAAGAAATTGATATATATCTTCAAACAAAGCAGAATCTTTGCGTAAACTGCAAGAGAGAGCTTTATCCTGGAGTAAAAATTACTATTAACGATTTTGTACTTCCTGTCAATTCAACATACCAGTATTGTCTTGTTGGCATTGGTGATGATGGAATAGAAATCAGAAATCAATAAGTAAAAAAAACATCTACTTTTAAGTAGATGTTTTTTATTATATGTTATCTTTATTGGCTTTGGCAATATCATTGCTTGCTTTAAGAATTTCAACATAAATTCCAGCAATGACTTCATACAACGAGTCGGGAATATTCTGCCCGACATTGAGCATTGTAAGTACTGCAGCAGTACTGTCATCCCTGAATACAGGAACGCCGTTCTGGTCAGCAACTTCAATGATTTTGTCAGCGACAGGACCGTGGCCAGAAGCAACAACAACCGGTGAATAATCCTTGTCCGGATTATACTTGAGTGCAACGGCAGCCTTATTAGGAGAAAGCTTATATTTTGACATTAAGACCACTTCTCCTTTCTGATATACGCGGGAATACATCAACAAGATTACGAACCTTATTAAGCGGACGTATGCTTGATGAATTTATTGAATAGCCTGCTCTTTTTGCCACTTCAGCAAATTGTGGCTTTAAGGTTGAGAAATATTTTTCAAGCCCGTGCGGGCAGTACAGATTTACATTAAGATTATTTTTATCGGTCTGCATTTCAAGTTCAAAAATACCGACGCGCTCAATGTCAAATGAAATGAAGATGTGATTGCTGTCCGATTCTTCTCCCGTTTCAACGGTTTTGTTGTCAATCCATACTTCACCGAATGCTTTTACGTCACCGATTTTAACAGGCAGAACATAGTGAAGAAGCGGAGTAAACACACCAGGAGCAGTCAGCATACTGTGGACAAGCCCATGTGGCTCTACAATTCCAAGATGAACGATATTTTCATTATTCAGTGTTTTTGACAGGAATGACGCCAGATAATCCATGGAAGACGGTTGATTATAAACAACATCATCCGAGTGTGAAAGCGCTGTGAGAAGGCTATTCATAATCTGTGAAAGTGATGATTTTACTTCATAGCTGTCAATGTTATTGAGCATATAGCTCAATCTGCCCACAAGAGCATTAAGGTCCTTTGTCTGATTGAAATTTTCAAGGAACTGTGAAATCTCCTTTTCTGCATTCTGTGGCAGAATAAGATTAAGCATATCCTTGAGTGAAGCTGTTGCATCACTAAGTGAAATTGTCGGGTGCTTTCCGTTGTTATCTATCATTTTTGCAAGCTGTTGGGCAACCGTATTAAGTTCATTACTGAACTTTTCCGGTGAGATATGTTGTGTGAATTCCTTTGCCATATCTGAAAGCTTAAAGGTCGCTTTATCAGTATCAGCATAGCTTTGATTATCGGAATTCAAGGCACGCTTTGCAAGCTCAGGAATAGAATTGCCCTGAGTAAATTTTGAAAATGCCTCTTTAAGCTGTTCTTTTAAATCACCTTCAGGGAGATGATGAAGCATATTCTCAAAGGATTTCTCCAGCGTAGCGGGATTGTCATTAAAGCGTGAAATATTATACTTCACAAGTGAAACAAGGTTTTTGATTTTATCTGTTGCAATAAGGCTGTTTGAAACCTGATCGAGAAGCTTTAGTGCCTGCTCCTTAAGCTGAGAAAAATTCAAGGCGGAATCAGGCTTTGCAAGCTGCTGTGCCATTTCAAAAAGCTGCTGTGAAAGATTCTTACTTGGGAAGAGAGCAGATGAAAGATAAGCAAAACTTATGGAAAGTGATGTTATCAGAGAACTTTGTGACTGCAGTGTAAAGGTGTTTTTTAGAAACTGTGCAATTGCGCTTTTGACTTCAGGAGCATTATTCTCAGCAGAAAGCTGTCTGATAATATCAAAAATTTCGCCATTAAAACTGGTGGCACCCTTTTGTTGCGTAGCAAGATCGGTAGCTACTCCGTCACCCTGAAGAAATATATTTTTTGCAAATTCATTGAATTCATTAATGACCTCAGGTGAGCCAGACTGGAGAATCTGACTTATAAAATCATCACTTA
>CALMXN010000138.1 GCA_937871145.1 uncultured Clostridia bacterium | reverse complement strand
AGCACGGGAGCTGTCCGGACTTACACATCTGACGGATACGGTATTCGGTAAGACCGTCGATGAGCTGTGCTGCTTCTTTGATTGTTAAGACCTTTTTCTTTTCTGTCATAAGTTATGACCTCCTGAAATGAAATTCGGCATTTCTGCCGACATCCGCCGAAGCGATATGTATGGAAGCAGCACGGGATATTCAATTGTCAAGGTGCTAAAGAAGCTTTCTACTTTTAAAGCCGAAAAAATGAGTGGGTGGGCGAATTATTTCTCATATATTTTTGCTTTTCAATGACATTTCTCTGTTTTGCATAAAATGCGAATTTAAAGGTAGCAATAATAACAAACGAAAAAGTCCTCTCACTTTTAAAGGTGAAAAAGCGATATGGTGCTAACCTCCTCGTTAAAAAAAATTTCACCCTCTACTTTTAAAGCCGAAAAAATAAGTGGATGTTAACCGTTATTTTTGATTTTTTTCGGATTTTGAGGACATTTCTACGTTTTGCACAAAATGAGCCTTTCAGATTAGCTATAATCACAATATCAGGGCATAGAAAAAAACCGCTTGATTTCTCAAACGGCATACAGCAGATATTCAATTTTTGTGTTACTTTTCGGGGCGTTTTTTACGGAAAATACCCATATACATTCGTGCTCGGAGCTATTACAAAGGTGTATGTGGAATAACTATACCCCTACGGCATAAACGGTAAATTGTACGGTTTCTGTATTACATCGGCGACACCTCCTTTCAGGCATAAAATAAGGCAAATCGTGTTTTTCACGACTTGCCCGAAAAACGATGAAATTTGTTGCAAATTTACAAAAAGTGTGGTATACTAATAATTGATTTATGGCGGTTTTGCGGGCGGCATAATCTAATAGAACGTCATGAATGAATAATTCCGGAATAACATGAGTTTAAAATAAGAACGGATTAGGAAATGAAAATATGTCGAATCAGTTTTTAACAAACTACACAGAAACCACATTTTTAGATAAGATCAAGGATAATTTGCGTCATTGTAAGTCCTTCGATTTTTCAGTCAGCTTTATCAAAAAGGCTGGCTTGGTTTTTCTGTATAAAGATATTGAGGCAGCAGTAGAGCGCGGCTGCAAAGGGCGTATAATCACTTCTACATATCAGAATTTCACCGATATAGAATCGCTCAAATCTTTCTATTCCCTTATGGGACGATGCTCGAATTTCGAGTGCCATCTGGATTATGAATGTTTTCATGATACCGGATATTCAACACTCGGTTATCATTCAAAAGGATATTTATTTTGTTTTGATGACTGCTGTGAGTTGATTGTCGGTTCTTCAAATATTACCAGATACGCGCTTCTCAAAAACATTGAGTGGGATATAGTAGTCCGTGAGGATTTTGAGTCTGACGTATATGGACAGGCACTGAACGAGTTTGAGGACAAATGGCAAGCTACACATTTGCTGAATAGCGATATTATCAATCTCTATGCCAATAAGCTTAACTTTGCGATTGAGCGTTGGGATATGGACTACGATTTATCCGCATCCAACATTAAGCCGAACTTCATGCAGCGTAAAGCACTGAAGGAGCTTAATCGTTACCGCGCAGTCGGCACAGGTCGCGCCCTTGTTGTCGCTGCTGCCGGAAGCGGTAAAACATATCTTGCTGCGTTTGACGCGCTCAACTTCAATCCGAAGCGTCTATTGTATATTGTTCATGAGGGTTCTATTCTGAAAAAGTCGCTTGAAACATTTCAGGATGTATTCGGAAGCAATGTTTCGTACGGTATTTACAGTGGTACAAGCAAGGAATGCGATGCTGACTTTGTATTTGCAACAAATATTACCATGAGCAAAACTCTGGACCTATTCCGCAAGGATGAATTCGACTATATCATAATCGATGAATGTCATCACGCAACAGCGGAAACTTATACGAAAATTATTTCCTATTTTGAGCCGGAGTTCCTTCTTGGATTAACAGCAACACCGGAACGCATGGATAATCAGGACGTATTTGAGTTGTTTGACCAGAACGTTCCTTATGAGCTTCGTTTACGAGATGCAATAATCAACGATTTAGTCGTACCTTTTCATTATTATGGCATCCGTGATACCCTTGTGGACTACGGACTTAACGCAAATGAAGAACGACGTATGATTGCACAGCTTGCAGATGACAAGCACTGTGAATTTATATCAGAGCAAATCGAAAGGCATCACTCAAATGGTAAGTTGAAAGCGCTTGCGTTCTGTCGAAATGTCACTCATGCACGTATGATGTGTGAGGCAATGAGTGAGCATTACAAAACGGCATATTTAACTGGTAAAAATGACATCGGCGAACGCATCAGGGCATATAATGATTTGCAAAATGACAGCGCAGAGCTTGAAATACTGTTCACTGTTGATATATTGAATGAAGGTGTAGACATACCTGGTGTTAATATGGTTCTATTCCTGCGTCCTACTGAATCATCTACTATTTTTATTCAGCAGCTTGGACGCGGCCTTAGAAGATATAATAACAAGCAGTATGTAACAGTCCTTGATTTTATCGGTAATAGCTATAAGCGCAGCGTTCAGATAGCTTTTGCGTTATCAAGTCTTGCAGAAAATTTTGTCGTCGAGAAACGCCTTATGGCTTCACTTGTACGCGACAATTTTGCTGCATTAGGACTGTCAGACTGTGGCGTAGAAATCAGTATTGATGATTTGAGTAAAGAAGAAATCCTTGAATATATAGACAAAGAAAACTTCAACAGTATCAAATACTTGAAGCAGGACTATTTCAATTTTAAAAAGTACATAAACTCAGAGTTTTATCCAAAGCACATGGATTATCTGAATAATGATTGTGCTCCGGACTTGATTAGGTTTATGAGCGTAAAAACGCAAGGCAAGAAGAATTGCTCATATTATAACTTTCTTCGTGGAATAAATGAAGAAGGGCTTCCGATATTTAATGATAGTCAGATTGACTTTGCAAATTACCTTTCTGGACTTCTTCCGCTTGTCAGATTGCATGAATATGAAATTGTCAGGTGTATTCTTGATGGTATTCACAACATTGATGAAGTAGATAAGCGCCTTTGTGATAGAATAACAACTTATAACCACAAAGAGTTGACTCATGCATTACAATTTATGCGTTTCGTAGCCAATCATGATTCCGAGCTATATCTGGACGTGAAACTTGACGACCAGTTCAGAGAATACGTTGAGGATTTGCTGAACTATGGAACCACTCGCTATATTTCCGATAATGGAGATGAAAATGGCTTTAAATTATGGCAGAATTATCGAATGGATCAGGTACAGCTAAAGCTGCTCAAGAATCCGGGATATAACGCTGTCGGTACATACTATTATGATAATTATGTTGTTATTTTTGCGTCGCTGAAAAAAGATTTGCCTGCGGAAGATAAATTGAATTATAAGGACAAATTTTTACAGCCTAACGTATTTCAGTGGGAGTCAATGGCACATTTACCAGAATCCGACTTATCAAAGCTGAATAAAAGTGATTTTGCACACTTGTTTATAAGAAAGATATCCGATGAAAATGGCATTGTTCTTCCGTTTACTTATGTCGGCAAAGGAAAGCTGACAAACTGCCGTAACGCCAATAATGGAAACGGCACATATCTGTTTGATATAGGCATGGAAAATGAGCTGCCTGATTATTTACAATATGATTTCGGGCTTACGAAATGAGGAAATATAATGACTGAAGTGGTTGCTGCTTTTATTCAGGAGGGTGACAGATTTATGATATGTCAGCGTCCTCAAAATAAGGCACGAGGTTTACTATGGGAGTTTGTAGGGGGGAAGGTTGAAAACGGTGAAACAAAGGAACAAGCACTTATCAGAGAATGCCAAGAGGAACTTTCTATTACAGTAGTTCCAACAGACCCACTTGTTGATGTAATTTTTGATTATTCCGACATTACAATTCACTTAACATTGTTTAAATGTACTATTTTTAAAGGAGTGCCTACGCTTCTTGAACATAATGACATAAAGTGGATTACTGCGTCCGAAATATCTGAGTATGAATTTTGCCCTGCGGATAAAATAATGATGAATAAAATGTTCTACCATAGTTAAACGGTTATTTTACATGCTCAAAGATTTGTTAAAAATCCCTCCACATGCCGTTTCACGCTTATACGCTAACAATTTGGAGAGGATCTAGAACAATAATGGAAGGAGACTACATTAATTATTAACAGAGAGTTAATTTCATTTAAACACTATGGATGGCATAAAGGCTTTTATAACGATGATGATATAACAAAATCTTTGTGTGATATAAGTTATACGGATTTTTTTGAATATCCTGAAGATGACGAATTTCCATATGATTCAGCTCATTCGCTTTTGCGCGGTTCATGTAATCATTTTGCAGTAGCATTAAAAAAGTGCTAGGATATACTCCATATATCATTGTAGGAAAAGAATGTAATAGCTTCCACGCCTTTTGCCAAGTATATAAAAAAAGAACTTGGTTTTATATAGATGCAAGAGGAGCAACATCGAGTTTTAATGAATTTATGTCCGTTGCATCTGAATTTGTAAGTGGTGAGTATACTATTAGGGAAGCCACATCAGATATTGTTAAAGATTGGGAAAGCGGCAGCAGTTATAATGAAGAAACCTATGCCTTTGCTGAAGCTGTAATTAGAAAATATAGGGACTATTATACATTATAAGGGGTTTTACATTCATAACAAAACCCTCCCCACACCGTTTCACGCTTAAACAGCGATAACAATGCAGGGAGGGTTCATTTTTGTTATTTCACATTAGCTTACCCTGACTTCAACGGTAATGTCATTCCACTGATTCAGTCGGAGATAACCGCCATTTCGTTTACGGTAAGCCTTTGCAGTTTCGTAGTCAATCACAAACGCCCATGAAAGCGCTATTTCAGCGGGTTCTGAGGTGTCTGTGTCAGCAGTTGAATTATCAACTGCGGAACTCCTACTTATTCTTGATAGCAGCCTGTGCAGCAGCCAGTTTTGCTATTGGAACTCTGAATGGTGAGCATGAAACGTATGTCAGACCAAGCTTGTGGCAGAACTCAACAGATGTCGGGTCGCCGCCGTGTTCGCCGCAGATACCAATATGCATGTCAGGACGAACGTTCTTTCCGAGCTTGATAGCCATATCCATGAGCTTGCCAACGCCTGTCTGGTCAAGTCTTGCAAATGGATCGTTTTCGAATATTTTAGCGTCATAATAAGCATTAAGGAACTTACCAGCATCGTCTCTTGAGAAGAGGACGTCGCTAAGCACTACCGGCGGCTCTT
>CALMXN010000137.1 GCA_937871145.1 uncultured Clostridia bacterium | reverse complement strand
CAGACGTGTGCTCTTCCGATCTAACTCATTGTGAAAATAGTATTTTAGACGGCGATTTAATCAAAAGTGGCTTGATTAATAAAATATATACAACAAACAGCATTTTTACGAAAGAACACGAATTAATTGAAATTATATAAGGAGAGATAACAATGAAAACACCAGCGTTATTATTATGCGACTTTTACAAAACGGTACATAGTGAGCAATATCCCAAAGGACTTACCAAGCTTGTTTCTTATTTCACACCAAGAATGACACGCATAGAGGGCGAAGATAAGCTTGTAATGTTTGGGCTGCAATCTTTTATAAAGCAATATCTTATTGAATATTTTGACGATAACTTTTTCTCTAAAACAAAAGATGAAGTCCTATATGAATATAACAGAATATTATCATATACCTTGGGTAAAGGCAGCTATGGAGATGAAAAAGTTGGAGAATTATACGACTTAGGATATCTTCCGCTTGAAATTAAAGGCATAGCAGAAGGAACTATGGTTCCAATAAAAGTCCCAATGATCGAAATAAGCAATACTCACCCTGATTTTGCTTGGCTTGTAAATTCTATTGAAACAATAATGAGCTGTTCTTTGTGGCATCCTATGATTTCTGCAAATGTCGGCTATAAGTATAGAAAAATTGTCGATAAATATTATGAAATCAGCGTTGAAAATGATGTTCAAAGAGCAAGAGCATTGGGCGACTTCAGCATGAGAGGGCAGGAAAGTCTGGAAAGTGCTACACGCAGCAGTGCAGGTTTTTGTTTATCTTTTTTAAACACCGCAACTGTCCCTGCAATTCCATTCCTTGAGAATTATTATAATTGTGATTGTACAAAAGAGGATGTTGCATTTGGTGCAATAAGTACAGAACATTCTGTAATGTGCAGTAATACCGCAGTTGACGGCGATGAAGTCACAATGCTGAAAAGACTTTTGAATGAAGTATATCCAAACCATTCGTTTTCAATGGTAAGCGATAGCTATGATTATTGGAATTTAGTCGATAATTTGTTAGTTCAGTGCAAAGAAGATATTTTAAATCATAATGGTTCACTTTTAGTTAGAGGAGACAGCGGCGACCCTGTTGAAGTGGTTACTGAAACGGTATTTCATTTGTGGGATATTTTCGGCGGAACTACAAACTCAAAAGGTTATAAAGTACTTGATAAACACGTCAAAGCAATTTATGGCGATAGCATAACGCCGCAAAGAGCAGAGGAAATATTTAAGATCCTGATTGAAAAGGGCTTCGCCTGCAACAATGTTGCTTTAGGTGTCGGCAGCTTTTCAATGCAGTGCTTAGAACAAGACGGTGTATTTAAGCCTTTCACAAGAGATACCTTTGGAATTGCAGTTAAAGCGACTTATGGTGAGCTTGGCGAAAAGCCGCTTATGATTTTTAAAAACCCAAAAACTGATACAGGTAACTTTAAAAAATCACAAAGCGGTATGTGCCGAGTATTTAAAGACGAAAATGGAAACATTACTTATCTGGACGGATACGACAAAAATACGTTCCCATTTGACAAAGAAAATATGCTCGAAACAGTATTTAATAACGGTAAAATGATTAAGGAATATACGCTTAAAGACATCAGAGCGCGATTACATGGAGAGGGCTTTTAATGACAGATTATTTCATACAGGAAAACTCATTATATAGGCGTTTGCGAGATGATTATTTCAATTATGACAGAATAATTATTGCATATGATATTGATGATACAGTAAGACCATATAAGGAATATAATACTTCTTATGAAAAAACAAAACAGCTATTGTAGGAATGTAAAGAAGTATTAAATCCGTATTTTATAGTATTTACTGCAAATTCGGATATTGATGAAGTAGAAAAATTCCTAGAACAAGAAGAACTCCCTTATGATAAAATCAATGAAAATATTGATATTATTGTGTATGAAAATAATATTAAAAGCAAAGTGTTTTATACTATTTTTTTAGACGATAAGGCAGGGCTTAAAGAAGCTTATGAGGCTTTAAATAAATTAGTGACAGAGGTAAAAAGTAATGAAAGAATTTAATGCGCTTAAAGTAAAAAATAATATTGTAGAATGGATACAAAAATGGTTTTCTGAAAATGGCAGCAGCTGTAATGCTGTGGTTGGTATTTCGGGAGGAAAAGACAGCTCAGTTGTTGCTGCACTTTGTGTTGAGGCACTGGGCAAAGACAGAGTTATAGGCGTTTTGATGCCAAATGGAATACAAAGCGATATTGATATGGCACTAAAGCTTGTTAAGCATCTGGATATTAAATATATGACACTCAACATTAAAGAAGCTTATGATGCAATAATTACGCAGGTTGAAGAAAATATTTCGGATATTAAAGCACAAACTACAACTAATCTTCCTGCAAGAATCAGAATGACATCACTTTATGCTGTTTCTCAATCATTGAACGGCAGGGTAGCAAATACCTGTAACCTCTCAGAGGATTGGGTTGGTTATGCAACAAGATATGGCGACGCCGCTGGGGATTTCAGCCCTTTGTCAAACCTTACGGTCAATGAGGTTAAACAAATCGGAACAGTACTTAACCTGCCATCAGAGCTTGTTGAAAAAGTGCCGATAGACGGGCTTTGCGGAAAAACGGATGAAGATAACTTGGGCTTTTCATATGATACTTTAGATAAATATATCAGAACAGGTGTCTGTGAAAATCAGAAAATTAAGCAGAAAATTGACATGATGCAAGAAAAAAATAAATTCAAGCTTGAATTAATGCCATCTTTTAAGTATTGACAAAATAGGGACAGACTTTTTTGCCTGTCCCTATACGTGATATTATGAAAGGAAAATTTTCATTAAAATGAATAATAACAATAAAAAAAGCGAAAAGGAATTTTTGGAATCATACAATTTAGGTGACTATGAAAGACCTTCGCTTGCTGCGGATATGGTTTTGTTTACTGTAATCAGCAACAAAGAAGATAATTACAGAAAGTTACCAGGTAAACAATTGTCTGTGCTTATGATTAAACGCGGTGAGCATCCATTTTTGAATGAGTGGGCTTTGCCAGGCGGCTTTGTAAGAACAGGAGAAACAGTTGAAGAAGCAGCGGCTCGTGAGCTTTTTGAGGAAACAGGTGTAGGTAAAGCTCATTTGGAGCAGCTAAGTGTTTTCAGTGAGCCTGACCGTGACCCGAGAGGGTGGATTGTTTCATGCTCATTCATGGCTTTGGTTGAGAATAGCAGGCTGTCAATTAAATCGGGAAATGACGCAAGCGATGCTAAATGGTTTGATATAAGCTATAAGCTAATTCGGGAAGAGATCGGAAGAG
>CALMXN010000136.1 GCA_937871145.1 uncultured Clostridia bacterium | reverse complement strand
GGTGATTGCCGTTATCAGCTCATAGCAAAGTACGAACGTTATAATCAATCCCGCAATCGGGATAATTACGTTGTTTGACAAGTTTTTTATCATGGTGAAGATATCTATATTCCATTGCGATGGCGTTTTTCCCACCTCTGCGGCTATTTTCCCTGTGCTTGCATTCACATCATCGAAAATATTTACGAATATTCCACCACACACATCTGAAAGAAAGTCGTGTATCGCTTCTTCAATCTTATCCCAAATCTTATCCATCCGATACCTCCCTTCGGTTTTTTAGAAACGCAGAACGGGCCTGCATATTGCAAGCCCGACTGTGTTATAAATGACTAACATCGCGTGTAAAAAAGCTACTGTTTTCAGTAAACTAAAGAGCGCGATATGCTGTGTTTATTCGTTTGTATTAGCCAAACAAACCAGAAAGAAGAGGAACGAGAGTTGCACCGATAAGGGCAACACCGCCGCCAGCCATGAGCTGCTTCATGCCCTGTGACTTAGCACCTGGGTTATCGTTACCATAACCTTCAAGAAGATTGATTACGCCCCATACGCCAAGACCTGCACCAAGAGCGATTACGAGTGTCTGTAAAGTTCCGATTGCTGAATTAAAAAATTCCATGTGATTTTCTCCTTTAAAATAAATATTTTTGTTTCTGGATACAAAAAAGCTACTGAATTTCATCAGCAGCTTCATTTGTATCTTCGATTGTACAGTCATAAACTTCGACTGTATCGGTTGGTTTGACTTTGAGCTTATGCGATAGATATTTTTCAATATTGAAAGTGTTTCGTTCATCAGCGTCGGATGTGAGATAGTATTTCGGATGCTTCAATAAATCGTATTTGTTACTCAGAAAAGGTCTGACACCTCGAAGCTGTAAAATACATTTTCCTCCGTCCATAACGCTGATTTCGTCCATCGACATAAGCTCTTTCCCCACTTTTTGATAGTTAAGACTGTGGGAAGTTTCTTTGCCTCTGCTTTCGCCAGTGTTGTAGAGGTCAATAGTTTCTTTGCCGAGAATTTCGGACATTTCCTTGAGTGTTGATTTTTCCTTACCGCCCAGAAATAGAGTAGTATCGCAGTTACCCACGATAGTATCAGCGTTATCCTTGTAAAGAGCTTTCAACTGACTTTGTGCCTGCAAAATAATAGAAGCCGATATTTCACGGCTTCTGATTGTTGCTATAAGCTTTTCAAACTTAGGAATTTGTCCAATATTGCTGAATTCATCAAGGATAAAACGGACATGCACGGGCAGCCGTCCGCCGTATTTGTCATCTGCCTTATCACAAAGCAAATTGAAAAGCTGAGTGTACATTATGGCTACGATAAAATTAAAAGTATCATCCGTATCGGAGATTATGACAAAAAGTGCCGTCTTTTTATCGCCTAATGTATCAAGCTCCAGCTCGTCATATTCTGTGAGGTCACGCAGTTCCTTGATGTCAAAGGGTGCAAGCCTTGCACCGCAGGAAATAAGAATAGATTTTGCAGTTTTGCCAGAAACAAAATGTCAAGGACTTTTTAATCAGTTTGTAGGGTTGCACAAAGAAGATTGGGCAGGGAGATAACTATCTTAATTTCATTTTATCATACATTTGCTTTTCGTCTGTAATTATCTTTCAATTTACAGAAAAATGCCCTCACTATTAATGAGGGCATATCCAATCA
>CALMXN010000135.1 GCA_937871145.1 uncultured Clostridia bacterium | reverse complement strand
TGCAGGAGCTTTTTTCGTGTCTGAATTCAGAAAGGATGTACTTATGATGATGTATTCAACACCACTTAGCAGAGAAATGTTCACCGTCCCCAACTTCCCTTTGAGGAAGAAAAGCGGCGTGCATATTTCTAAGGAAAATGTCAAGAGCTTTTCAGAAAAAAAGTTTTTGGGTAAACAAGCACAAACCAATCTAGATGTCAATACCTTTTCTGAAAATAATTCACTCGAATTCTTGTTTGAAGAATTTTCAAAAGAAGTGTGTGAAGCACATCTCACAGCAAAAGTCAAGAACTATTTTCAGAAAAATAAATCCTCCTCACTTTTTATTGACAATGCACATTCGCTGCGTTTTGGCAACCTTGTTTATCTTCTTGGAGATGTAACAACGGAAGAAGCCGTTTCCGCATATCTCATAAGTCTTATGAATTTATCTCAATATTCCAAGTCGTTCACATTGGACGACCTCTCAGGGAATAATCTTATGCTGTATAAAACGGCAAAGGCATTTATGGATACAACATGCCCTCCATTCACACTTCATACGCTGTTTACGCTTGATGATATAACTTTCAAGGCTTTGCTTGTCGCTTTCTGCATAATGCGGAAAGGCAAAAATCTCATCTTGAACGAGGTGAAAAAGAATTATGCCGATATTTCGAGTTGAGAAAACGCAAGACTACACAACAATGGCAAACTACCATCTAAAAGACCGCACACTGTCCCTGAAAGCAAAAGGACTTCTCTCCCTTATGCTGAGTTTGCCGGATTACTGGGATTATTCCCTCGCAGGATTAGCTTCAATTTGCAGGGACGGAAAGGATTGCATACGAAATACCGTCAACGAGCTTGAAGCGCATTGTTATATCAAGAAAAACGGACGTGTCCGAAATGAACTTGGTCAGCTCTGTGAAACAGAATATACTATTTACGAAAAGCCTATGTTGGAAAACCCTACGTTGGATAATCCTACGCAGGATACGCCTACGTTGGAAAATCCAACGCAATTAAGTAATAAGCAATTAAATACGCAAGTATCAAATACTGATTATATCAAATCCGCATCAATCTATCAGGCTGATGAGATGGATACGATGGAAGCATATCGCAAAATTATCTGCGAGAATATCGATTATGACATAATCTCTGAACAGTTTAACAAGGAAATGCTTG
>CALMXN010000134.1 GCA_937871145.1 uncultured Clostridia bacterium | reverse complement strand
TCATTATAGCTACGGCTACTGTGATTTATTCAATAGTTATACCTATAAAATATTGGTATGTTATTAAAGAAATAAGGATTAGATGTGAAGAATATAATCTACCAAGAAGGCTCATTTATGAGCAAATTTTATCATTTTCTACGTTGATTCTTTTAGGATTAATAGCAGTAATTACAATAGTTGCATTTGCTTTGATTTTAAAGAATAAGCGTATAACTCCGAATGAGAATAGGCTTTTAAAAATAAACAGAAGAATATTTGAATATAAAGCGGTAGCTTATTTACTTACATCTCTTCATATTATAAACATCTTAGCTTGTTTCTTGCTTATAATAGAATCTGTTCTTATCAAAATTGTATTATCTCAGCTTTCATATGTTTATAATGAAAGAAATCAAGAAAATACATAGTTATTTAAATTAATTCCTGTCAATACTAAAATTAAAAAGTATAAAAAATTTTTGAAAAATAGTTGTGAATTATTTGAAATAGTGGTATACTATTTGAGTATGAAAATTAAGAATTATCTGTAGTTTTAATGGGAGGAACAAATAGATGTTTAAAAAAGACATAGGAATAGATTTAGGTACAGCCAATACTCTTGTGTATATGAGAGGAAAGGGAATTATCATCCGTGAGCCTTCAGTTGTTGCTGTTGATGCAAGAAGTGAAAGAGTTCGTTGTGTCGGACAGGAAGCTAAAGACGTTATCGGTAGAACACCAGGTTCTATCATTGCTGTAAGACCACTTAAAGACGGTGTTATCGCTGACTTTGATTATACAACAAGTATGCTCCAGGAATTCATCAAGAAGGCATTACAGGGCTCTGCTTTTTCAAAGCCAAGAGTTATTATCTGTATTCCATCAGGCGTAACAGCTGTTGAAAGACGTGCTGTTCGTGAAGCTGCTGAAAGCGCAGGAGCAAAGAGAGTTTCAATTATTGAAGAGCCTATGGCTGCTGCTATCGGTGCAGGACTTCCTGTTGCTGAACCAACCGGTTCAATGATTGTTGATATCGGCGGCGGAACAAGTGAAGTTGCTGTTATCTCACTCGGCGGTATTGTTACATCACGTTCAGTAAGAGTTGCCGGTGATGAATTTGATCTTTCTATTATAAACTACATTAAAAAGAAATATAATCTTCTTATCGGTGAAAGAACTGCTGAGAATGTAAAGATCGCAATCGGTTCAGCTTTCCCAAGTGAAGAAGATTCAGTAATGGACATTAAGGGTAGAAACCTTCTTACAGGTCTCCCTGAGAATATATCTGTTAACTCAACAGAAATCCGTGAGGCTCTTGCTGAACCATTATCACACATTATTGAAGCAATAAAGACAACTCTTGAGAGAACACCACCTGAGCTTGCTGCTGACATAATTGATCAGGGTATCACACTCGCAGGCGGGGGAGCATTACTCAAAGGTCTCGACAGACTTGTAAACAATGAAACAGGATTGCCTGTTACAATTGCTGAAAACCCGCTTGACTGTGTTGCTGAAGGAACAGGTAAGGTCCTTGAAAACATAGATAAGCTTCAGGATGTATTAAACGAAGATTCAAAGTATTATTAATAGCACGAATTTTTTCAGGGTGGGCAAGTTGTCTGCCCTGTTTTAGTCAATAAAGAAAGGTGATACAGATGAAGGATTTTGTTCATAGCATGAAATTTAAAATTCTTTGCGGGATACTTGCGCTTTTGATCGGAATTATGATTTATGCTGCAACGACTGCAGGTGGGCAATCTGCTATGTCATCTTTTCTTGGTGCAATTGTTTCACCGTTTCAGAAGTTTTCAAATGCTATATCATCAAAGGTTTCTACCACCATTGACACTCTTGTGAACGCTGATAAATACAATAAGGAAAATAAAGAACTCAAGAAAAAGATGGACGAGCTTTATCTTCAGATGGTCGATTATGAAAACGTTAAGGAAGAAAACGATCATTATAAGGAAATTCTTGAGCTTAAAAAGAAATATCCTGACTTTAAGTTCTCCCCGCCTTGCAAGGTTATCGGAAGAACAACAAATGATATGTACCAGTCATTCACTATCGACAAGGGCAGCCGTGACGGAATAAAGCTCAATGACCCTGTTATTACAGGAGACGGGCTTGTCGGAATAGTCAGCAAGGTTGATCTTACTTATTCAACAGTCACGACAATACTGTCACCGAAGTATAATCCAGGTCTTATTTCAATCAAGTCCAAAGACACAGGCTCTCTTGAGGGAAACTATGACTGTGCAGTAGACGGATATACACGAATGAGATACATTAATCGTGACAGTAAGATTAAAGTCGGTGAGGTTATCGTTACTTCAGGACATAACGGACTTGTCCCGAAGGACAGAATTATCGGAACAGTTCAAAAAATAGAAATGGACAAGGGCGGATTGTCACTCAATGCGACAATAAAGCCTATTGTTAAAATAGACGAAGTTACTAACGTTTTTGTAATAACAGAATTTGACGGCCAAGGAAAGGGTTACAATGACTAACAACAGGAAAAAGACAATGAGGCTTATCCTGAAATGGATAGTTATAAGCCTTGTTATGCTTATTGCTTATTCAATTTCTGTCACTGGTGGAGCGGGCAAGGCAAAACCGATTTTGCTTATACCTATACTTATTGCATTGAGCACAAGTGAAAATGAACTTATCTCGGGAATTGTCGGAGCGCTATGCGGACTTCTCGTTGACCTTTCGTGTGGGAAGCTTTTTGGCTTTAACGGAGTCATATTCCTGCTTGTTGGCGTATTTGCTTCATTTTTATTCCTGCACCTTATGAGAAAGAACATACTTAATGTTATTGTACTTACAGCGTTTGCTGCAGCAATTCAGGGTTTGCTTGATTATTTCTTCTATTATGTAATGTGGAAGTATGAAGGTATTAATACAGTATTTATGAAGATTATTCTTCCGTCAGCTATTTTCACAACCATAGCATCACCGTTTGTTTATTTCATTATCAAATATATTATTGATAAATTTGCTGAGCCTGAGGGAGTCATTGTTGAAAACACCAGCCTTAAGGGTATTAAAGGATAAAAAGAAAGGGAAATTATGCAGAAGGCATTAAAGAACATAAGAATAATTTTTCTTATATTAGCAATTATTACATCATTGGTGCTGACAGGCGTACAACTGATGAGTATTCAGGTTGTTAACGGGCAGGATTATCTTGCACAGTCAATAAAGAATGTCAACGGTGTACAGGAAATTGTAGCGCCCCGTGGCGAAATTCTTGACTCAAAGCTTACCCCGCTTGTCATGAACAAGGTCGAATATGATGCTGTAATTGAATATGCATTGTTCCCGAAAGATGTCCAGGAGCAGAATGCTATAATACTTAAATTTGCAGAATTTCTCCAGAAGGAAAAAGCACCATGGGAGTCAAGACTTCCTATAACAACAACTAAGCCATATAAATATACGGAAGAGCAGACAACACTGGTTAAGCGTGTATTGAAGGATCTGAACCTTAACGTTTATGCTACTGCTGATAACGTTATTGAAGAATTAAAGAAGAAGTATAAGATTGACGATAAGTACACTGAGCAACAGGCAAGGATTATTGCCGGTATCCGCTATGAAATGATATATACACAGTTCACAAAGGACAACCGATATGTATTCTCAAAGGATATTCCAAAGAATGTTGTTCTTAAAATCAAGGAGCTTTCATATCAATTCAGTGGTATTGATATAATTGAAACAGCAAAGAGAACATATCCGAGCGGGACAGTATTCCCGCACGGACTTGGTACTGTCGGCCCTCTTGATGCTGATGAATACAAGGCAAACAAGGATAAAGGCTATAAGCTCAATGACACAATGGGAAAATCAGGTATTGAAAAGGCAATGGAAGCCGAACTTAGAGGGACAAACGGTACACGTTCAGTTCTCCTTAATTCAACAAGTCAGATAGTTTCCATAAAAAACACAAAGGATGCTGTCCCTGGCAATAATGTTGTTCTTACAATTGACTCAGGATACCAGACAAAGGTTCAGGATCTTCTTGCTGCCCACATAAAAACCCTTCAGCAAACAAAGAAATCAAAGGACTCTGGTCAGCGATGTAATGCTGGTGCTATTGTTGTTCTTGATGTAAAAACAGGTGCAGTTAAAGCAATGGCATCATATCCTGGCTATGATATCAATAATTATTATAAAGACTATAAAACACTGAATACCGATCCGTCTAAGCCACTTTTTAACAGAGCTTTGAGCGGTAGCTACCGTCCGGGTTCAACCTTCAAGACAATCACTGCAACAGCGGGCTTGAACGAAGGGGTTATTGACGAAAATTCAGTTGTTCATTGTGGCGGGACCTACACATATTTCTCTGATTTCAGACCGGGATGCTTTACTGGCCCTCACGGCAATATTACTGTAAGATATGCACTTAAAGAATCGTGCAATATCTTCTTCTATGATGTCGGCAGACGTCTTGGAGTAACAAAGCTTGCAGATTATGAGAAAATGTACGGTTTTGGAACAGACCTTAAGTTTGAACTTCCAACACGAAAAGGCTATATTGCAACAAAATCAACCTTTGACGAAAAGGGTTGGCTCTGGGATGCAGGACAGGTTCTTATGGCTTCAATCGGTCAGTCTGAAATTTCTGTAACGCCACTTAATATGGCTGTTCAGGCGCTCACACTGGCAAACAAGGGGAAGAGATTCCGCCCTTATATTGTTGATTCAGTTGTTTCATATGACAAAACTACAGTTGTTAAAAAGACAGAGCCTATTGTTGATACAGTAATACAGGACAAAACAGGCAAGACTTTTAATATAATCAAAGACGGTATGGTTCTCGCTGGACAGGGAATTGCATTACCACATCCTGTCGCAATCAAGACAGGTACACCACAGAACGGTTCATGGGAAGATGGAACAACAAAATTTGATAACGCTGTTGTTGGATATTATCCTGCTGAAAATCCGGAAATATGCTTTGCTGTTATGCTTGACGCTGGTATGGATGCAAGAGCAACAGTAAAAAAGATTATTGATGCCTATTATGGAACAGATAAAGTTGTGCAAGGTGCACAAAATAAGCCTGCACAGTAATGTTATTTTGCTATTCTTTATTTTTTGTAAAATTTTCTCTTTAATATTTGAAGTAAATGTGATAAAATGTTTTATATAGCTGATTTGATATTTTAAAAAAGTATTAAATGCACAGATAATTTTGAAAGGGGCATTCTATGTCAAAGGTTATAGCAGTTACATCCGGAAAAGGCGGAACCGGAAAGTCATCAATCTGTGCTTGTTTAGGTTATGCATTAGCAAAAAAAGGGCACAGAACATTAATTGTTGAGCTTGATATCGGTTTGAGATGTCTTGATATTATGCTTGGAATGAAAGGTCAGATACCTTATGACCTTGGCAATATATTGGACGGTTCATGTGATATATATAAAGCAACATCCGTTGTTTCAATGGCAAATAATCTAAATCTTATTTGCGCACCATCTGATCCTTTTGCTACTATTACAGCCGAACAGATTAAGCAGATTACTGACGAAATCAGAAAATATTACGAGTACATAATCATAGATACATCCGCAGGAATCAATGAAAATGTTTTTGATATTGTTGCCCAGAGTGACATGATTATGATTGTTACAACTCCTGACCCTATCTGCGTTCGTGATGCACAGATGATGTCAGACGAGTTCTATAAAAGAGGAAACCAGAAGCAGAGACTTATTATCAACAAGGTTAATAAGAAAATGCTTTCACACAGACTTGTTGAAAATCTTGATGAGATTATTGATACTGTCGGGGTACAACTTATTGGTGTTATTCCGGACGATGGCGCAATCGGCGTTGCAACAGGTAAAGGTATCCCTATTGATTACAAATCAATGGCTTCACTTGCTTTCAATGCAATTTCTAATCGTATCAAGGGAGATGACGTTCCAATCGCTATAAAAATCTAATAAAAGGAGTACGTCAAAATGAATATTGCACTTATTGCGCACGATTCAAAAAAAGAACTAATGGTACAATTCTGTATTGCATATTGTGGAATATTAAGCCGTCATAATCTGTGTGCAACAGGTACAACGGGCAAGCAGGTTGCTGAAGCAACAGGACTTAGTATTCAGAGATATCTAAGTGGTTCACAGGGTGGAGATCAGCAGATTGCTGCTCGCATCTCCTGTAATGAAATCGATATACTTCTCTATTTCAGAGATCCTATCACACCAAAGCCACACGAGCCTAATGAGCTTAACCTATTAAGACTCTGTGATGTTCACAATATCCCACTTGCAACCAACATTGCAACAGCCGAAGCTCTCATTCATTCACTCGAAAGAGGAGATCTTGACTGGCGTGAAATTGTCAATCCAAGGCGTTAAATTATCAATCCAAGAAAGTAATATTATAAAAGCACCGATGGGGAGAGTAGCCTGAATCGTCGCATCAAAGAGAGAGTGCGTTTGCTGAAAGCACTTATGCAGATTCTTTGTGAAGGACACCACTGAGCTTGCTATGTGAAAGAGCATAGCACGTTGCCGGCGTTAACGGAAAATGAGTGGGCAGGGAATTTTCCTGTCAATTTGGGTGGTATCACGGTTTATTAAAGTCGTCCCTTGATTAAGGGGCGACTTTTTTGTATACTATAAAAAGGGGAAGTATATGATAATAGAAAAACTTAAAAAAGCTGATATTCCTCAGCTGATTGAATTGTATAAAGAGCTTGTTGATGATGAAAACACAGTAGAAACAGCAAATGAAGTTTACGAAAAAATGCTTGCTGATGAAAACTATTATCTGATTGTTGCAAAGGAAGATGACAAAATCGTCGGTTCGGTTCTCTTAATCATTTGTCATTCAATTCCCTTGACTGGTATGCCTTTTGTGGTTATTGAGGATGTAATCGTAAAAGAAGAATACAGAAGGTTTGGAGTAGGAAGAAAGCTTTTTGAGGAAATTGACAGAATTGCGCTTGAAAATAACTGTTGTTACTCAATGCTGGTTTCTTCAGGCTTCCGAAAAGAAGCACATATTTTTTATGAAAATCAAGGTTATAATGAAGACGTAAAAGGTTTTAGAAAAAAGTACTATTAATATAAACGGAGGTTAAAATGGCTTTAATAACACAGAAACCAAAGGGAACACAGGATGCTGTTCCATCAGAGATTTATAAGTGGCACACTGTTGAAACACTCGCAAGAGAAGCTGCTGAAACATTTGGCTTTAAGGAAATCAGAACACCGATGTTTGAGGCAACAAACCTCTTCAAGAGAAGTGTCGG
>CALMXN010000133.1 GCA_937871145.1 uncultured Clostridia bacterium | reverse complement strand
ATATCCGACAAATATAAATAGTATTTTTATAAACATATTATTGTCATAATAAACTATTAAATTATAGTTAAAATTGTTAGATTTTGTTTGAAAAAACAAAATTATCAAAAATTAGATAAAAATATTGACAAAATGCGATGTCGATATTATTATAATAGTATATAAAAAATATATGGAGGCTATTATTATGAGTAAATTCTGTTCATCATGCGGTTCTTCTGTTCCTGACGAGACTACTTTCTGTCCAAATTGCGGGGCACCAGTAAATGCTCCAGCACCAGCTGCAACTGCTCCAGCATCAGCACCAGTTGCTACTGCTCCAGCTAATCCAGCAAAGCTCGGCAAAAACACATTAATGGCAATTGGCGCAGTTGCTGTTGTTATTATTCTTCTTATCTTTTTATTTGCTAACGTTTTGGGTGGCGGATACAAGAAATGTATAAAAGAATATTACAAAGGCGCACAGGCACAGACAAACTGCTACTATAGCTCAGAAATCGCTAAATACGGAAAGAACATTAAATATAAAGTAAAATTCCAAGATAAGGAAAAACTTGACAAGGACGACATTAAAGACTTGGAAAAAGGATTAAAGAGTTCAAAGGGCAAAACTGTTAATATCAAGAATGCTTATGAAGTTGAATGTAATATTAAAATCAAAGGAAGCAAAGACGATGATGATCAGGATATGATTATAACAGTTGGTAAAATCGACGGAAAATGGTATATCCTCTCAACAAAGTTGGACAAATAACATACATAAAATAACCTGTCATTTAAGGCAGGTTATTTTTTAGAAACCTCATACCGTTAATTATCTGTTATCATTTAATAATTATTTCAGTTAATACATAATAAATCTAACACAGTTAGACAATGGCAACTTCAAAAACAGAAAAAAGGTTAACATCCAAGCGCTATTAAAAACATTCATATAAACAAAATGGAAATAGGAGAGAGAATCATGAGTAAAATGTGTCCTTCTTGTGGTAACACTTTAGATGACAATCAGAAATTCTGTTCTGTTTGTGGTCAGAGCGTACCAACAGTCCCTGCACAGCCGGTAGAGACAGCTACTATGCCTACTGCACAGCCACAAGCAAATGTCTGCCCAAAATGCGGTACAACAAATGCGCCTGGAACAAAATTCTGCATGGCATGTGGTTTCAATTTTGCAACAAAGCCAGAAGTTCCACAACAGCCACAACAGCCTGCTTATCAGCAACCACAGCCATTCCAGCAACCACAGCAACCTACTTATCAGCAACCACAGCCATTCCAGCAGAATCAAATGCCTGCTCCTAAGAAATCTTCAACAGGTATGATTGTTGCAATTATTCTTATTGCAGTACTCGTAATCGGCGGTGCTATCGCTGGTATCTTGTTAATGACCAGAGATAATGATGAAGATAAAGACGATTCATCAAGCAAGAAGAGCAGTGCTGTTACTTCAAGTAAGGAAGACAGCAGCGATGAAGACAGCAGTGATGAAGACAGTAGTAAAGAGGACAGCAGTGAAGAATCTTCAGAAGTTGTTAAGCCTTCAACAAATGTAAATGATATTGATGAATATGGTATATTCACAACATCAAAATTCAAGAGAGGCTATCAGCTTCCTATCGCACAGATGATGTATGGTGTTCAGGCTGATAACTATGATGAATTTATTGATGCTTATCCTGAATATGTTAAGGCATACTACGATAAGAAGCTTTCTACTGACGCACAGAAAAAGACGTTCATCGACAACATCTATAAAAAATATGTTGCAGCTTCTGGCGAGGGCTTCAAGATAAACTGTGAAACTATTTCAGAAACAACATACAGCACCTCACTTGCTGAATCATATTGTAAGAAATATGGTGGAGATGAGAATGTCGAAGAAGCATACAGAGTTTCATTCAAAATTATCGTTTCAAACAACGGCAAGTCAGCAAGCACAACAAGTTCTATCAGATGCTTTAAGATTGACGGCGAATGGTATGTGTTTGAATAACACTTAATTTATACAATACATAGAAATCCCCCTTCTTTAAAAGAAGGGGGATTTTTTATCAGTTCATATTATGTGTCGTTACATCTTCCAACGTTAGCAACTGAAGCGATGATATAATCTTTGCATCATTGATTCCGGCACAGATTATTGAGGCATCTGAGAACACATAAACCTTATCACCTATATACATTCCTCTGATAAAAGGGAATTGTTCGCTTGACTGATGTGCCTCAACGTGTCCGATTTCAACGAAACCATCTGCATCTGTATATTTAAAGAGATAATATCTGTAACAGTAATCAACTCCGTCATAGAAGTTTACAGGGATGCCAATAATATTCTTCTTTTCATCAATTAAAAGAGCCTTATGGTCGTTTATTGCTTGTGAATAAGCACCCTGCAAATCTGATCCGAGTGGTTTTGAAACAATCTCCTTAACATTACCCTTATCATCCTTTGCAAACATTGAAAGCTTTAAGCCTGTCTGATTTCCGTTGTCGTCAGCATCAACACCAAATCCGAGGAGCTTTCCGTCACCGTAATTTACAAGATATGAGGAATATCCGTTTATTTTTAAGGAATCAATAACCTTTGGCTTTTCCGGATTTGATAAATCAATCTTGAACAAAGGATCCCTTTGCTCGAAGGTTACAAGATAAAGCATTTCATTCTCAAATCTTGCTGACTGGATAGATTCATTTTTTGCAAGACCTTCAAGCTTTCCGACTGTTTTCATATCCTTATCAAGTACATACACATTGTTTGCGGTTTCGCTCCTTTTAGTGCTTGTTGTAGCAATTCTGAAATAACCATCATACTCATCCATTGAGAACTGATCGTTTACTCCACCGTTTACTTCGCCATAGCCATTATGTTCAACCTTACCCTTATCAATAGAGAATCTTGCAATGGATGTTTTTGTTTCTCCGTCATTCCAGCGAACACCCGCTATATAAAAATTATCCTTTGAACAGTAAACTGTTCCCTGATAACCAAGAACTGCTTTCATGGAAACCAGCATATCCTGTGAACTTATATCAAGCCCTGCTAAGATTGAATACTCTGTGCTTGTGCAATTCTGAGGGATACAGATATCTTCAGGCTTTATATATTCCTTTTTTTCGTTAATACTGTATGACGGAATATACTTTTCAATTTCACTGTCATCCTTTGCAGGTTCATCATCCATATTTTCATATGTTGAGGATATATAAAGATTATTATCAATTAATCTTGATGAAACATATTCACCATTCTGCTTATAGGTTGAAATCACCTTCGGGTTTGCTTTGTCTGCAACATCAATTACTTCAACAAAAACATTATAATTCTTATCATCATAACTTTCATCAGCTATTATTTTTTTACCGTTAACAATTCTGGTAGTACCAATACGTTTCTGTGAGATAAGTATAATCTTGTTGTCTTTAATATAAATTTCGCAAGGATTAACATATTCTTTTTCAGTTTTTGAAACCAGCGAGAGCTTTCCTTTATCCGACTTCACAATATAAAAGCCACCTGATGAAACATAATATATCATATCGCCGTCTGTCTTGATAATATCAGCTTCTTCAATTCCTGCAACCTGTTGGTGTGTGGTTGAATAGTCGTTGGTTCGTTCTGCCGAATTGTCATTCTTTCCACCTGATTTAGATGAACCTAAAAGATTATCCTCTTTCCTGCCACCAATTAATCCACTTAAAAAATCCTCAAAACTGAATGTGGTTTTATTTGCATTAGCATTAATCTGCTTTATTGTATTGTATATGTCTGAATAATTCTGCTGACTTTTAAGCTCGGTTTTAAAAGCAAATTTCTTACCTTTTACTAAAGGGAACTCATTCTGGTTAAGCTTAAAGGCTGTTGCTATTCCGACTATGAGAACTGCACCGGCTGCTATTGTCGCAAAAATCTTCATTTTCTTTGATTTTGGTTTTACACTCGGAGTAATTTTCTTTGGGCTCTCTTGTTGCTTAATCTTATCTTGCTTTATATTCTTGCTGTCTTCAAGCATTTTTGCTATATTATCAGGTTTTAACCTTTCAGGAATTTCAATGTCCTCAAACATTTCAAGATTTTTGTTCTCTGCCATTATTCCATCTCCTTTCTAATCAGAAATGAACTTTTTTCTGAGCTTTTCTCGTCCTCTTGAAAGATGGGAACGCACTGTTGCGGAATTAATTCCTGTTATTTCAGCAATTTCATCACTTTTGTATCCGCATACGGCATTCAGAGAAAAGCAAAGCTTCTCGTTTTCGTTAAGAAAATCAAGCTGCTCTATTATTTCAAGTTCATTATATTTGTTTTCTTTATCTGGCTGCTGAGTATTTTCAGGCAATAGTACTCTGTTATTTCTCAAACTTACATATTCGCCCTGTTTTCTTTTTATTTTTGTCATAAGTATTTTTATCATCCAGCTTTTAAAAGCTTCGATATCCCTAAGCTTCGATATGCCCTTAAAAGCATCAAGAACAGCATCACTTACAGCATCTGCTGCATCATCACTTATCTTTAAATTACAAAGAGCAATATAATAAAGCTCCTTATATATATAAGAATAAAGCTCTGCAAAAGCAGCGCTGTCGCCGTTCCTTGCTCTTTTTACACATTCCGGAAAATCTGACATTTTACTTTTCACCTCACCAAGTCTTTATGCACTATATCCTCCTTCCCTGAAAGAACTTTCAGAATATTAGTGCATAGCTTTTGCTATTTTGTTGCAGCCTTAAAAAATATTTCTATCTAATCTAAGCAACATAAGAATTATAGCACAAAGTACACTTATTTTCAATTTCTCATATTATTTTGTTTTATGTCGAATAAAAGGTTAATATCTGTTATTTTTTTACATATAATGCACAAGATGAATTTTTTATTATACAAAATGGAATATATATTTTTTGGAAATGTTGAAAACTTAATTCTTTCAACTATACAAATCCCTTTGTTTTCAACACTTTTAACAGGGTTTTTAACAATTTTCGTTGATTATACAGTTTGTAACATTGTTTTTTTCGCTTGTATGTTAAAAAATGTTGAAAACTTTGTTGAAATGTAGAATAACTTTTTTGTAGAATTTTTTATTCATAATTCGTCAATATGAACAAAAATATTTATTAACAAAAATTTACTGCTTTTATCTCTTAATAAAGATTGTGAAATAATTGGCATTATTCTTGATTTTCTATTGACTTTATTTTGTTAAGGTTTTATAATTATTTCATACAACTTTTATTGTGGAGGGTTATAAATGAGCAGAGTATTTAATTTTAGTGCTGGTCCTGCAGTACTTCCGGAAGAAGTATTGAAAATCGCAGCTGACGAAATGTTGGAGTATAAAACAACCGGTCAGTCTGTTATGGAAATGTCTCACCGTTCAAAGGAATATGAAGCAATTATTACAGAATGTGAACGCTTGCTTCGTGAAGTAATGTCAATACCTGATAACTATAAGGTTCTTTTCCTTCAGGGCGGAGCATCCTCCCAATTTGCTATGATTCCTTTGAATCTTATGAACAAATCGAAGAAGGCTGACTTCGTTCTTACTGGTCAATGGGCAAAGAAAGCTTATTCTGAAGCTCAGAAGTTCGGTGAATGTAAAGCAGTAGCTTCTTCAGCTGACAAGACATTTACATATATCCCAGAGCTTGATAAGTCAACATTCACACCAGATGCAGATTATTTCCACATCTGTTTGAACAACACAATCTACGGAACAAGATTTGTTGATCTCCCTGATACAGGAAATGTTCCACTTGTTGCAGATTTATCATCATGCATTCTTTCAGAGCCTGTTGATGTTTCAAAATTCGGTCTTATCTATGCTGGCGCACAGAAGAACATGGGCCCTGCTGGTCTTACAGTAGTAATCATCCGTGAGGATCTAATCGGAAATGCACAGGATATTACTCCTACAATGTTCAACTATCAGACACACGCAGACAATGGTTCAATGTACAACACACCACCAACATATGGTATCTACATCTTAAAGCTTGTTCTTGACTGGATCAATGCAAAGGGCGGACTTACAGCAATGAAGACTTTGAACGAAAAGAAAGCTGCAGCATTGTATGACTTCCTTGACAGCTCAAAGATGTTCAGCGCAACAGTAAACGGAAAAGACCGTTCACTTATGAACATTCCTTTCGTAACAGGTAATGACGACCTTGATAAGAAGTTCATTGCAGAAGCTAAAGCAAAAGGCTTTATCAACATTAAGGGACATCGTTCAGTTGGCGGAATGAGAGCTTCGATCTATAACGCTATGCCAATCGAAGGCATTGAAAAGCTCGTTGCTTTCATGAAGGCTTTTGAAGCTAACAACTAATTATTTTGCATAACTATATTTCTTGATTTTATGGGCGAACGATGTTCGCCCAAAAATATATAATTTTGGGGGTTAAAACAATGTTTCAGATTCAAACTTTAAATAAAATTGCTGCTATCGGAACAGATAATTTTGACAAAGCAAAATACGAAGTAGCAGATACTTTTGAAAATCCAACAGCTATTATGGTACGTTCTGCAGCAATGCACGATATGACATTCGGTGATAATCTTCTTGCTATCGCAAGAGCTGGTGCTGGTGTTAACAACATTCCTGTTGACAATTGTGTAGAGCAGGGTATCTGTGTATTCAATACTCCTGGCGCTAATGCAAACGCTGTTAAAGAGCTTGTTATTGCCGGACTTCTTCTTTCTTCAAGAAAAGTTCCTGAAGCTATGATCTGGGCTAACGCTCTTAAGGGCAACGGCGACGCTGTTCCAAAGATGGTTGAAAAGGGTAAGGGACAGTTTGTTGGTCCAGAAATTCTTGGAAAGACTCTTGGTGTAATCGGACTTGGTGCTATTGGTGTTCTTGTTGCAAACGCTGCACTTTCACTCGGCATGAAGGTTATCGGTTATGACCCATTCCTTTCTGTAAAGGC
>CALMXN010000132.1 GCA_937871145.1 uncultured Clostridia bacterium | reverse complement strand
TTTTTATTGAATACTTTGTATCTTCGGGGGCTTTGCGGTCGCCCCCATACCCCTTCGCGAAATAAAACTGAAAATAATATGAAGATTGCCCCGCACCCCTTCGCAAATAAAACTGAAAATAGTATGAAGATTGCCCCATACCCCTTCGCAAATAAAACTGAAAATAGTATGAAAATTGCCCCATACCCTTCGCGAAATAAAACTAAAAAATAAGAAAGCAAACCATAAAAAGGTCGGAGCACTAAATCACCGCAATTTATATCTTTGTGAAAATATTTATCCTTTATGTCATTTTAAAAATATCTTACGCGAAGGGGTTCGGGGGCGACCGCAAAGCCGCCGCTATTAAATTACATTATTCCTCTATAATATAAGCCTCTTGTGAATTTATTTTCAGGGGCTTTTTTCTGATTTTTGTATGCTTCTATAACCTGTGAAACCTGTTCAGGAGTTTCATTATAGAATTTCAGTGTAATAAAAGTTACTCCGTTTATTTCGTGTAATCTATCCGCCATATATAAAGTATCACTGTTCAGAATTTCAACAGCATCACCGCCACAGATTACATCAAATTCACGATTTGTTCGGTCTGTGAGCTTTTTTTCGCACTTTCCACAGCCGACAGCCTGCTTTATCGGGCAGTTTACTGTTAGCATGAGTGGTAGCTTTCCGTATGCTATTATCCCGTATGGGAGGTAATCAGCTAATCTTTCAATCTGTGATAATTTCATCTCAAATGAAGCTGTTGTATCTTTTAGTCCATATTCTGCAAGGCTTTTCAACGCATATGAATTTGTAGCATTAAGCCCGAACCCGCCGAACATTTCAAATCCGAGGATTTTTCCTATTCTAATATGTGCATAATTGCTACATTCTATTTTTGTAAAGCCTTTTTCCTTTGCTTTTTTAAGCTGTGCAATTACCGCATTCTCATTCTTTGTATATCGAGGGAGGGAGATAATAATTTTATCAGTAAAAACATATCCCTCAAGATTTTGAGTTTCACAAAGTGGAACTATTGCATATTCAATTTCCGTCATATCAACAAGTCTCAGCTGTTCAGCTGTATGAACATCAATTCTCATTTCCTTAGGCTTGATATTCATAGTTTTAGGGAAAGAGAGAGGTACTTCGTTTATTGATTTTGTTGTGGTATTTTTCTCAGTTCTCTTTAAATCAAGCAAGTCACAAGCCTGACGCCTTAAATTATTAAATGCAGACGCAGGGAGCATAAGTCCGTCCTGAATTTCGCCAGTAACGTTCCTCAAATTATATATAGTATCGCCAAGCTTTGAAAGCTGTTTTTCAGCCTGCTCTAAATCACTTGGGCGGTTGATTGCCTTTTGTGGAATGTCACCATATGCTGTGACGCTGTTTCCGTCACCGTCAGTTGCTTTAAGAACAGTCGGTTCGCCGTCTTTAATTGTTATATCAAAATTAATGTCGGTAATTTTTTGCTCTTTTCTGTACAAAGCCTGAAGCTGTGGAAAAACGTCATCTGCTGACACAACGTCTTCTTTCTGACGTGTGCCGAACATTTCTGTACCAAGCTTATTGGTGTAATAACCCTGAGTAAAACCACTTCTTGAGAAAACTGCACGAAGCGTGTCCATATCAGGTTCTTTTACATCCACGACTGCACGACAAGCAGTAACTGCCGCCGCAACATATTCAGGGCGCTTCATTCTTCCTTCAATTTTCAGCGAAGCTATCCCCATATCAGACATTTCTTTTATATATTGAATAAGTGACAGATCCTTTAAGGATAAGTCACAGCGTTTTTCTCCCGCAATGGCTGAGAAGGGGAGTCTGCACGCCTGTGCACACAAACCACGGTTTGCACTTCTTCCACCTATCATTGCGCTCATATAGCATTGTCCTGAAACAGACATACATAATGCCCCGTGAACAAAGCATTCCACTTCAATTCCGTCAGTTATTATATCTTCAAGCTGCTCTTTTGACATTTCTCTTGCCACCACAATACGTGAAAAGCCTGACTCTTTTGCGAGAAAGGCTCCTTGTTTTGTGTGTATTGTCATCTGAGTTGAGGCATGAATTGGCATATCCGGGCATATATTTTTAATGATATTGATTACACCAAGGTCTTGTACTATAAAAGCATCAACTCCGAGTGATACAGATTCTCGTACAAATTCCTCAAGTTTATCAAACTGATCGTCAAAAACAACTGTATTGATAGTCTGATGAATTTTAGCCCCGCTTTTATGAGCAAGCTCACAGGCTATTTTCAGATCATTGTAATCAAAATTATCAGCGTTCTGTCTGGCAGAAAAGCTCTTTCCACCAAGGTATATTGCATCTGCTCCACAACGTATAGCGGCAACAAGTGCATCCATACTTCCCGCTGGAGCTAAAATTTCTGGCTTTTTATTTATTTGCATTTAAACCTGCTATTCCGAGCTTTTGTTCAAGCTCATATATTCTTGCTTTAAGATCACGGTTTTCCTTTTGAAGCTCATCGCATTTAAGTCTTGCTTCGCCTGCATCGTCAACGTAATCTTTAATTTGTGTTCTGATGTTGTCAATATTGTCATTTGTCTTCTGACATTCATCGATAGCTGACAGCGCAATCAGAATAGACGCATCAACAATAGATGCTGCTGTTCTGCTGTTAATCATCTCGGTCATCTGGGCATCAAGCTTTTTTGCAAGGTTTTTTGTATACTCGGTAGTTTCTTCAGTCTGGAGAGTATACTCTCTGTTATAAATCTTTACCTTAACTTTGTTCATAATTTATAATCCCTCACTTTTAATATTCTTAATGCTCCTAGCATTTATCTGTTTATATTTAATTATAATATATTTTGATACATAAAAAAAGAGTTTTTACAAAAAAAGTGATTTTATTATAAAT
>CALMXN010000131.1 GCA_937871145.1 uncultured Clostridia bacterium | reverse complement strand
GTTCTATTATAGTAGTATTGTGGTGAAGAGCAATTAGATTTAATAAAATTAACACTTTTAAGATCTGTCTTCTGTAAAAAATCATACTTGATTTTTCTTGTACCAAGTAAATCATAGAAATTTAGTGATTGCTTGCTGAAATTATTTTTAACAAAAATCGCTATACATACTCCCTGCATTATATCAAATACATTTTCATCTTTAGTTCCATCAATACAAGTCTCTTTTCTCTTTGCATTCCCGTGTAAATCGATTGTATATATTGTGTCAAATGTTTTTAAAAGATTCCATCTCATTCCACGAAAAGTTGGACTATCAATAAAGCCATGGGGGTTGATAAAGGCAACAACTCCTTTACCACTCTTTTCAACACAGTGTTGTGCAAATCTAATAAATTTTACATAATCATCATTTACAAATTTTGAATTAGCTTCTTTTAAATTATTTGTACTATCAGGCTCTTTTTTATAATCTTCCATCAAAGACATAATCCATTTACCTTTATTGGCACTTTCACCACTATAAGGAGGATTACCGATAATAACATTAATGCCTTGATTGTTTTTTGTTTTATCTGCCTCAAAAGCTTCTGCCGCAAGAGGGTCTTCAAGAAAGCTCATCTGCTGACAGCCGTCCATAAATGAAGCTCCCGTGCTTGACGGTTCAAGGGTATTTGTTAAAACAACTTTTAATCTTTCATCGGATTCAAAATCATATCCTGTGTCTTTAAGAACCATAGCAAGCTTCATATGTGCAACAGCATATGGAGCCATCATAAGTTCAAAGCCGTTAAGGCGTGGTAAAAGCTGCTTTGGGACATATTCATTCCAAAGTTTTTTAATCTCTGCTTCTGATTTTCCTTTGTTGTTCGCTTTGAATGTATCATAAATCTGTAGAATTACTTCACGAAGAAATGTTCCTGTGCCGGTTGCAGGGTCGAGAATCTGTATCGCTGGGACTTCGGTTTTATCGTCAATTTGAGTTATTATTCCGTTCTTGTTCTTTTTCTTGCTTTCACGCTTAATATCAACTAGTTTCATTGCTGTATCAGCAAGACCATCTTTGAATCCAAACTCAGTTTTCAAAATATCGTCAACAGCACGAACCATAAATTTTACAACAGGCCACGGTGTATAGAAAACACCACGGCGTTTTTTCGTGTCGTGTTCGTATTCCGAAAGAAAATCTTCATAAAAATATATAACAGTATCTTCACGACCGCCGCCGGTATGACGGTTAAAATGTTCAAGAATATTGTTGATGTTTGTATTATCAAGAAGATTGATTATTTCTGCAAGTTCTAGTTCATCAAAAAAAGCGCTATTTCCTGTATCCTTTTCAAAACAGCTTTTTATAAGACTTTTTAAAAATGGGTTAGTATTTGGTATGTTATCAATTGCATCACGCCATACGAAATGTTCATTTGTATCCATACACTTTGCGGAAAACAAGCCATATGCAATAGTCTGGGCATACATGTCAGCAAATTGTTCGGAAGTTAAATCATGAACAAGATTCTCCTTGAATTTTTTGTATAACAAATGCACATAACCAAGACCTGTTTCTACTTTGTATGTACTGATAATAGTTTTTCTCGTGTTTTGAGCAAGGATGGCAAGCTCATGAGCAAGCTTTTTGGAATCAGTAATCTGTTGACGATAATTCGCCGAAAAAGCTTGTTTCCACTTACTTTTCCAAGTTTCAATGTCCTTAGTGTCCCGAGGCATAATTAAATGTGAAATTTTATTTTCGAAATAATCGGAATCCTGTCCAACTTCACAATACTCAATTTTAAGCTGCGGAAGATTTTTATCATTATCATCAAAGCAAGCAATACCTACTTTCTTGCTACTGCTTTCACCCCAGAAACATAAGAAAATCAAATCTTTCATGTCCCATGTAGGAAAATCAGGATTATTTCTTTTTTTAGTAATTAGCTTTGAAAGGATTTTCTTTAACGCAGCTATTTCAAGCTTTTTACTTTCAAATGTTACAGCAAAAACACCAAAGGGCATATTGTTGAACGGTTTCATCTGATATAAGAATGATATTTCAGCAAACTGGTCCTTCTCAATTCCAATTCCCAATTCATCATAACCTAAGTCCTTAACATACAACTCATAATAATATTCTTCGGCATTAAAATCTTCTGTATCAATACCCCATTCAAGGTTTTCACCAAAATACTGTAGCATAGTTTCAAAATTGCAAACATTTCGAATATTCATTTAATATGTCCTTTCTCAAACTAATTGCATCCAAGTAACGAGCCTTGGTTTTATACCCACGGGAGCTTGTATTGAACGCATATATGTGCGGTTTATATGACTTTCGATTTTTCTCTTATATTCAGAAAATTGATCTGAACTTACTGTTACAACACGAGGCACTTCAGGCTCAGTCTTTACAATTTTCCATATTTTATATACATCAGTGATAACGGATTCATTGTCCAAATTCAATAAATACCATACATAACGTCCGTCACCGCAAGACCAAGTATCATCAGCCTTTTTGATAGGTAACTCATAGCAGAAAAATATTCCTTTAATATCAGCATATAGTTTTCCACTGAACATTTTACGAGGTAATTTTTTGGCTTCTTCTTCGTATTGTGGATATGCTACCATAAGATTTTGAAATTCTAAAGCAATTTCTTCTTCTCTTGATTCAATACCTTCATAAGCAGAATTAAAATCCTTTAAAGCATCGTAGTCATCATCTGGGGTAAGTAATTGCTTGCCTTCAACACCAAATGTTTTTGAAATACGTAATGTTTTTTGAGAAACAGTGCTATACAAAGACAAAAGTTGTTCAAGTTCTGTTGGAGGCAAAAAGTTCCAATAATAAACATTTTGCCTATCATCAATCAATTCAGGATGGTCTGATAACAATGATTCCTCGATTAAATGGTTCCGCCTTCTGTCAACACGACCAATTCTTTGCATTAAACGAACAGGATTCCAATGTAATTCATAATTGATAAGACATGATGCATCTTGTAAATTCAATCCTTCAGCAAGAACATCCGTGGCAATTAAAATTTGTATTTCATCTGTTATCGTTTTTGATGTATGGTCATTGTAGTAAGGTGCAAAACGCTCTATTATTTCTTTGCGATTAACTTTTGATTGTCCGTCTAATTCAAAAATGTTTTTAAATCCAAAGGAAGATAGTTCCCTGTAAATATATTTGGCTGTTGAGCGGTATTCGGTAAAGATAATAACTTTTTTATCTTTTACTCTTGTGTCCGATGATAAAATATTTTTTAGTGTTTTGATTTTATCGTCATTTTCAGGTTTTATATTCATAAGGTCATCAATAAAATCTGACAAAACTTCTAAATCACCGAGAGTATCTTGAAGCATAACATCAATATTAAAATCCTCTATATTTAAATTCTCCTCAACATCCCATACATATTCAGGCAAATCATCTTCAAGTTCTTCAATAGTATAAGAGGTGTTTTGGGAAATATAAGTATCTATATGGTCAGTTATTCTTTTTCTTCGCTGGAAGAAACGGTCAATTTCTCGTTGATTCGTATCATTTTGAAAATCAAGTATAAATTTTCGAAGTCTCACAAAAATGCGGATGCAAGTTTCTTCAAAAGCAGCTGTTGAACTTTCAAATCTTTTGAGTAATAGCTGTCTAACGAGATTTACAACTTGAGTTTGTCGCCCCCGTTTCATTTCGTCAATTTTATCAATATCACCTTTGTAATAGACATTTTCATATGGTGAATAAATTGGTAAAGCAAGTATAGGTGTTATTCTGCCAGTAACAGTGTCTTTTCTATAAAACGAGTCAATAAAATCATCAATTAGTTTTCCGTAGCTGATTTTTAAAGAATAATTGGCTACAATCGGTGGCTGTCTTAATGGAAACAATACATTTTGGCTTTCTGCAATTGATAAGCTTTTTTTAACATATGCACGGCTACGTTGTACAACAAGTTCTGTAACCAAACTATCATTTTTAAAAATATTCTCACTTTCTTGGGAATTATCTAAAATTAAACTTGAATTAGTTGATTTCAACAAAGCAGTTTCCATTTTTCGAAAATGTCCGGATAAACTATGGATACCTAAAGGAGCGGATTTAAAATAGTCCTCCTGTCGCTGGGAAAATAATTCAATCAAATGTTGTAAATCAAGAAAGCTATTGTTTATAGGCGTAGCTGTCAGCATAAACATTTGCTTTTTATACCCACTACCCATCATTTCAAATAATTTTCTATACCTATTAGAAGAACGATTTCTAAAGTGATGTGCTTCATCAATAATTATGATTTCACCATCATTTGCTATTGACTGCATTAAATCATCATTTTTTTCTAAAAGTAAATCAGTATGATTAATAATTACAAATTGTGAAAAACCGCTTAATACTTCTGGTATGTATTTTTTTATAGTTGTTTCCCAAACAGGAATGCGAGCTGCCGCAGGGACAATTAATACGACATTTTTTCTCTCTTTTTTAACAAATCGTTCTATCAGCATTAATCCGACAAAAGTTTTTCCTAAACCAACACCATCACATAGAAAAGAACCTGAATACTTTTCAGCAATATTAATCAGACTGTTATAACCATCTCTTTGATACTGTGATAGTAATGGGTATACTTTTGATACATTTTCTTCCCATTCAGAAATGCTTTGCTCTTGATTTTTACATAGTTCAAATATTGAGCGAAGATATATATCAAAAGGACTATATTCCTTACAATGCTTTTCAATTGTAGTTAGAATTGCATCAGTTATATCCGTGGCTTGTTCCCACTGTTCTTCAAACCAGTTTTGAAGTGCATCAACATTATTAGATATTTGAACATTTAGCTCTATATTTTTTGTTAAACCTGCTTTGGTAAAGTTACTTGAACCCACTAATGCATAACCTTTTGGAACGTTCATTGATGAGATAAACTGAGAATAATATTCATCTTTAAAATGTGTAATATAAGCTTTTGCATGAAATTTATCTTTATCAAAAACTCTACATTCTATTTTTTTATCTTTAAAAGCTTTTAGTATTGCTGGCACACCTAAAAGAAATTCGTTTTTTTCCTTTTCTTGTTCTATGCTCTCGTTTAGTTTATTAATGAAGAAAAATACAATTTCATCTATTATTTCACGAGTTCGCTTTGTAACTTCAGAACCTAGTATGATCCTTATTTTATCTAGTGATTGCCACTTCTCATTAAGCTCCAGCAAGCCACCAATTTCAAAATAACCTGTTGCAATATCCATTTGTTTTGATATAGAGCACCATTCGGACAAATACCGCTTTACTGTACGCTCATCATTTTTATTATCAACGATAAAAAGGTTTTCTGACATTTATAAGCCCCCAGTCAAATATATTGATGTCTTAATTTCTGCACAGGCTGCTATTAAAAATAGGGATTAGTCAAAAATTCACGATTTCATGGGATTTAACGATAACCTATGAGATGGCAAAAGCCTATCGCAAGGCTCACGGTGGATATCTTCGTGAAAACCAGTGGGAAGACATCACAATGGTGATGTGCCTTGAAATCGGTAAATAAAAAAAGTAAGTCCTGTATTTGGCGTAAAAACGTCAGATACAGGACTTTTCTTATGGGCTGTGTGCTCTTCCGATCTTCTGAAAGGAATAATTGTATGAATAAAACAGATAAATGCAGTTGTATACCACATCTCAACTCGAATGTCAAGAACTTTTTTGAGGAATATCTTGAAAAGTGCAAAGCACAAAACAAACAGGATGTCAACCATTTTTCAGAAAAAATAATCACATCTTTAAAAGCAAAAAGTGAAGCATACTTTCAATTGTATGTCAAGCCTTTTTCCACAAAATTATCAGAAAGCTGAGATTTTAGTTATGGCGATATTTCATGTTA
>CALMXN010000130.1 GCA_937871145.1 uncultured Clostridia bacterium | reverse complement strand
GTAATCTTTGCAAGGATAATGCCAATGAGGAATATTGCTACTGCTATGCCAAGGGTAGGAAGGTAATCATAAGTTTCTTCAAGAAATTTTTCCATAATACATATCCTTTCAGTTAATAAAATTATTATATATTAATATAACCAAAATATCAATATTCTACATATTAAAAATAACTCTGATTTTTTTGAATTTTTTAAAAATTAGAAAAATTATGTTGTAAAAAAAAACGAAATGAGTTATAATTATAGAAATTGTGTTATTTAATATAGAAGGAGAAATAATATGTTTCCAAATGCATTAACAGTATTAGCTGTTCAGGAAATGAACTCTGAATTTATTACAACTGTTGTTGTTACAGGACTTGTTGTAGTATTTTCTGCACTTATTCTGCTGGTATTATTTATATCTATTTTTGGTATGGGCTTTAAAGCATTGTCAAAGACAGATAAACCAAAAGAAACAAAGCCACAGGCACCAACAATACAACAATTGACAGAACTTAAACCTGTAACTGAAAATGGTATTGAAGATGAAATTATTGCTGTTATCGCAGCTGCTATTTCTGCTATCTCAAGTGAAACCGGCAAAAAGCTTGCAATAAGAAGTATTAAGAGATCTGACAGATCAGTAAATGCTTGGGCAAGAGCTGGAGTGTTGGAGAATACAAGACCATTTTAATTCATATTAACTTAATTAAAGGGGCATAACTATGATCGATAACTTTCTAAACACCATAAAAGATCTGGCGAATTCGTCAGGCTTTGCGGGTTTTCTTCAGGATGGTGGCTGGAAGAGCCTTATAATGATAGCAATATCATTTTTGTTTATGTATCTTGCTATTGTTAAGAAATTTGAACCATTGCTATTATTACCTATCGCATTTGGTATGTTTTTAACAAATCTTCCATTTGCAGAAATGTATCATCCGCAATATTTTCAGGCAGATTCCAATCATGTTTATGGATTCGTTAAAGCAATAAAAGAAGCTAATATAGGCTTACTTGATATTTTCTATTTAGGTGTTAAGCTTCAGCTATTCCCACCATTAATATTTCTCGGAATCGGTTGTATGACTGACTTCGGTCCGCTTATTGCTAGCCCTAAGAGCTTTTTGCTCGGTGCTGCTGCACAGGCGGGTATTTTCCTTACATTCATTGGTGCGGCACTTCTTGGTTTCAATGCTGCAGAAGCTGGTTCAATTGCAATTATCGGTGGTGCTGATGGTCCTACTGCAATTTTTGTAGCGAACAAGTTGCTTGGACCTGATAGTAGCTTGAAAGTTGGTACTATTGCTCTTGCTGCATATACTTATATGGCTCTTGTTCCAATCATTCAGCCACCTATTATGAAGGCGCTTACAACAAAGAAGGAACGTAGCGTTGTAATGGGACAGTTAAGAAAAGTTTCAAAAACTGAGAAAATTATTTTCCCGATAGTTGTAACATTGATTATTTGTCTAATGGTTCCTGATGCGACTCCACTCGTTGGTATGCTTATGTTTGGTAACCTATTGAAGGAAAGTGGCGTTTGTGAAAGACTTGTAAAGACTGCTCAGAATGAGCTTATGAATATCGTAACAATTATGCTTGGTGTTTCTGTTGGCGCAACAACTCGGGCTGATAAGATTATGAATTTGGCATTCGGTAAAGTAATTTTTCTTGGTGTCATAGCATTCGCCGTTGGAACAGCAGCAGGTGTTCTTTTCGGAAAAGTAATGTATGTTGCTACAAAGGGTAAAGTTAACCCACTTATCGGTTCAGCTGGTGTATCTGCAGTTCCAATGGCTGCCCGTGTTTCACAGAAGGTCGGTCAGCAGACAAATCCTTCAAACTACCTCTTAATGCACGCTATGGGTCCAAATGTTGCCGGAGTTATCGGTTCAGCAGTTGCCGCAGGTGTATTGTTGAGTATTATTAAATAACAACTTAAAGAGCTCAGAAATGGGCTCTTTTATTTTTATTGAATAAAATGGAAAAATATGGCTATAATAAAGACACATAACGTTGAAAGGACAGAAATTCTATGAAAAAACTGGATGTGGCTTTGTTATTAGGCTTAGTAATTGCAGTGATACTATCAAGTGTTAATGCCTTTGCAAAGGACCTTGAAGGAATATCAGACGGCGTATTGAGGCTTCATATCCTTGCAAACTCCGACAGTAAAGAGGATCAGGAATTAAAGATTAAGGTTCGTGACGCAGTTCTTGCTGAGACAGCAGACCTCTTCTGTAAAGGGAAATCAAGACTTGAAGTTGAGCAGATAGCTTTGAATAATCTTGATAAAATACAGGCTGTCGCCGAAAAGACTATAAAAGAAAACGGCTTTAATTATCCTGTTAAATGTGAACTCACATATATGGAGTTCAATGACAGAACCTATGGCGATATAACATTGCCGGCAGGCTATTATGATGCAGTACGAATAACAATTGGCGAAGCAAAAGGACATAACTGGTGGTGCGTAATGTACCCACAGCTGTGTATTGCTCCCTCACTGGACAAAGAAAGTTTAAAACCAATTGCTCCTTCACAGGGTGAAGAAACCTTCAAGCCAATGTTAGGTACATCAATAGTTGAAGAATTACAGAAAGCTAATGAAGATGACAAGCTCAAGGAATTCGATGATTCTGAAATAAAAATAATGAAAAAACCGAAAAAATATAAAATCCGCTTTTTCAGCGTAAAAATATTCCGTCAAGTCAAGAAAGCCCTTTCTTAGAATTGACTTGAATTACCACCTGTGATAAACTTGTTTTAACAAGTAAATTACAGGTGGTGTTTTTATGCTGAAGTTGTTAAGCGGACCTATCGGTTCAGGGAACTCAGCCCATATTTCTGATATGATTAAGAATGATATAGAAGCTGGCATAGAAGTCCTTGTACTCGTACCTGACCAGTTTTCTTTTGAATACGATAAAAAGCTTTATAAGGTCCTTGGTGCTGGACTTTTTAATTCAATAAGAGTTGTCGGATTCAGGAAGCTTGCCGAAACTATAATAAAACTAAATGGCTCAACCCGTGGCGAGTATGCTGATGATTACACAAAACAAATCAT
This sequence comes from uncultured Clostridia bacterium, assembly GCA_937871145.1. Lineage (GTDB taxonomy): Bacteria > Bacillota > Clostridia > Oscillospirales > Ruminococcaceae > SZUA-444. The sequence continues at coordinate 113 of CALMXN010000130.1, read as the reverse complement.
TATGTACCTCGCTGTTAAGAAGCTCAAGGCGGAAAAAGAAGCAAAATACTATACAAAACAGCTTGATAAGACAAGCTTTATTGATAATGCAATTGAACTTGTAAAAGAGCTTC
>CALMXN010000129.1 GCA_937871145.1 uncultured Clostridia bacterium | reverse complement strand
CGGAATGACCTGTTGTCCGTTTCACAGTGACCGCAATCCGAGTATGAAAGTCGATGACCGCTTTCATTGTTTTGGTTGCGGAGAGGACGGCGATGTGATTGACTTCACAGCAAAGCTTTTCGGTGTTGGCTTGAAAGAGGCGGCACAGCGGTTGGCAAACGATTTCGGTATCAGCTATGACAATGTAATCGCCATATCGAAACCGTCAATCAATCAGAAACTCAAAGCCGTTCAGGAAAAGCAAGCCGAACAGCAATGCTTCAATACTCTTTGTGATTATCACAAGCTTTTGATACAATACAAGTCAGAGTATGCCCCGAAAAGCGAAGGCGAGGAGCTTCACCCTTGCTTTATTGAAGCATTGCAGAATATGTCGTATGTTGATTATCTTCTTGACATTATGACATTCGGAACAAAAGACGAACGGACAGCATTTGTCAATGAACGAGGAAAAGAGGTGAAAGCCATTGAGCAACGAATTAAACAGTTTACCAAATCAGACCGAGCAGAACACGCCGAGCAAATCAGTCTATGAGGTTAAGAAAAGTCTTGATGAAACCGAGAAAGGCATTGTCAAGAATACGATAAAGAACTGCTTGACGGTTCTGGAGCAAGACAGTCTTTTGAAAGGAGCTATCCGCACAAATGTCCTTACAGAGAGAATTGATATTGTCAAGCCTTTAGGTTGGGAGCGTTCGGGTTCGGCAATGACAGATACCGATATGAAATATCTTGAACTGTATCTCGAAGAAAATTATCAGCTTACAAGCGAAAAGAAGATTGATGACGCTATCAGAATTGTGGCAAATGAAAATAAGTACCACCCAATATGCGATTTTCTAAACTCTCTCCAGTGGGACGGAACGGAGCGTATCCGCTATGCACTTCACCATTTCCTCGGAGCTGATACCGATGACTATACCAATGAAGCAATGCGGTTATTTATGCTCGGAGCTATCAGCAGAGTTTTCAATCCGGGCTGTAAATATGAAGCTATGCTTTGTCTTATTGGCGGACAAGGTGCAGGAAAATCAACCTTTTTCAGATTGCTTGCGGCTCGTGATGAATGGTTCTCTGATGACCTACGAAAGCTTGAAGATGAGAACGTATATCGCAAGCTTCAAGGACACTGGATAATCGAAATGTCAGAAATGCTTGCAACAGTAAACGCAAAGAGCGTTGAGGATATAAAGGCATTTTTAAGCAAGATGAAAGACAACTACAAAGTGCCTTATGAAACGCACCCACAGGACAGACTACGACAATGTGTGTTCGGAGGAACATCAAATACGTTGGATTTTCTACCGCTTGACCGTTCGGGAAACCGTCGTTTCGTTCCTGTTATGTGTTACCCCGACAGAGCTGATACTCACATTTTAACCGATGAGAAAGCTTCAAGAGCGTATATCTTGCAGATGTGGGCAGAGGCAATGGAAATATACCGAACAGGTAAATTCACTTTAGCATTCAGTCCCGAAATGAGCTTATCTCTCAAGGAACATCAGCAGGAGTTTATGCCCGAAGATACAAAGGTTGGTATCATTCAGACTTACCTTGACGGTTACAAGGGCGATATTATCTGTTCCAAGCAGATTTACAAGGACGCATTGAACCACGCCTTTGAAGAACCAAAGCAATGGGAAGTCAGAGAAATCAACGATATTATGAACCAGAGCATTGACGGTTGGGAACGCTTTTCATATCCGAGAGTGTTTGCGGAATACGGCAGACAGAAAGGCTGGGAACGAAAAAAGCCTAACAAGGTGCAACCGACTATCAGAGAGAACGGTTCAGATACTGCCGAAGAATATAATGAACAGCTTATGCTCCCTTGATTGAGCTATCGGGTTGCAGGCTCGTTGCTATCCCGTTGCCGAACAGGTTGCCGAAAGAAATGGCTGTTTATCAGGGTTTATCCCTTACTGCAACCAAAGCAACCTACTATTTAAAGAAAAAGTAAACAACAACATTTCGCCCTGCAAGGATAATTTTCAAAGTCTTTTTGAGCCGGTTGCACTATCCCGTTGCCGACAAAAAGCTTTTTATTCTTGTGGGCCGACATTTCCGCTGAGACCGAAAAAT
>CALMXN010000128.1 GCA_937871145.1 uncultured Clostridia bacterium | reverse complement strand
TGATATGAGATTGCTTTTTGAAAATGATTTAAGATTCTTAAATCAATTTTAAAACTATAAGTATTGGAATAAATGATTATTACTATTTGTATAGGAGGAAATTATAATGAATTTATCAATGAAATGGTTGGCAGATTATATTGATGTTGACTGTACTATAAAAGAATTCGTATCAGCGATGACATTGTCCGGTTCAAAGGTTGAAGGATACGAGGTTGAAGGCGAAGAAATCGCTAATGTTGTTGTGGGAAAAATCCTTGAGGTTGTACCACATGCTGATTCTGACCACCTTGTTGTATGCCAGATTGATGTGGGAAAAGACGCTCCAATCCAGATTGTAACAGGTGCAAGCAATGTTTTTGCTGGCGCTTTGGTTCCTGTTGCACTTGACGGTTCAACACTTCCAAACGGCGTAAAAATCAAAAAAGGAAAGCTCCGTGGCGTTGAAAGCAACGGTATGCTTTGTTCACTTGGTGAGCTTAATCTCACAACACACGACTTCCCATATGCAATTTCAGATGGAATTTTCATAATTGAAGAGGATTGCAAGGTCGGCGAGGATATTCACACTGCTGTCGGAATAAATGACACAAGCGTTGAATTTGAAATCACATCAAACCGCCCTGATTGTCTTTCAGTAGTAGGACTTGCAAGAGAAGCTCACGCTACTTTTGACAAGCCGCTTAATATCAAAGAACCTGAATTCAAAACAAATTCAGAAAATGTTTCAGATTATATTTCAATAAATGTTGAGAACACAAAGCTTTGCCCAAGATATATTGCAGGCGTTGTTAAAAACGTAAAAATTGAGGCTTCACCACGTTGGATGCGTGAAAGACTCCGTGCAAGCGGTGTTCGTCCTATAAACAATTTTGTTGACATAACAAATTATGTAATGCTTGAATATGGTCATCCTATGCACGCATTTGACCTTAAGTATGTTGAAGATAATAAAATCGTTGTAAGAAATGCAAAGCAAGGCGAAAAGATTATGACTCTTGACGGCATTGAGAGAAATCTTTCTGAAGAAATGCTTGTTATCGCTGACGGCAAAAAGCCTGTTGCTGTTGCTGGAGTTATGGGTGGCGAATATTCAGGAATAATGGATGATACAACAACAGTTGTATTTGAGGCTGCTTGCTTTAATGGTGCAAGTGTCAGAAAAACTGCAAAAAAGCTTGGTATGAGAACTGACGCTTCAGCACGTTTTGAAAAAGGACTTGACCCAGCAAACTGTATGATAGCTTTGAAGAGAGCTCTTGAACTTGTTGAAATGCTTGGCTGTGGTGAAATTGTCGGCAACTTCACTGACGTTGATAATTCGGATAAGACACCAAAAACAGTTGATTTTGATTATAAGTGGAACAATACTTTCCTTGGAACAGATATTTCTGAACAGGATCAGATTAAATACCTTAACCGCCTTGGCTTTAAGGTCGAAGACGGAAAGATATATGTACCAAGCTTTAGAATTGATATTGAATGCAAGGCAGATATTTCTGAGGAAGTTGCAAGAATATTTGGTTATAATAATATTCCGTCAACACTTTTCAAGGGCGTTGCTGAGGCAAAATTAACACCAGAGCAGAAATTTGAAAATTTATTTGAAAAAGCCTTCGTATCACTTGGCTACAATCAGATTTTGACATATTCATTCACAACACCAAAGCATTTTGATAAAATAAATCTACCAAAGGACAGCAAGCTTCGTGATGCTATTACTATTATGAATCCTCTTGGCGAAGATACAAGCGTTATGAGAACAACAGCAATTCCATCAATGCTTGAAATCCTCTCCAGAAATTACAACAATAGAAATGCTCAGGCACGTCTATTTGAAATTGCAAATGAATATATTAAAACAGAAGAGGATAAGCTACCTAACGAGCCTGAAAGACTTATTATCGGTGGATATGGTAATGATTATGACTTCTATACAATAAAAGGCGCAATTGT
>CALMXN010000127.1 GCA_937871145.1 uncultured Clostridia bacterium | reverse complement strand
ATCACATTCGTTCTATGTTATGAGCTGATAACGGCAATCACTGAGAAAAATAACATGCACGATATCGGAACAGAAACATTTTTTAAGTTCATTTTCAAGGCTTGTGTAGCAGTTTTTCTGCTGTCCCACACCTTTGATATTGTCATGGCGATATTTGATGTCGGGCAATGGGTTGTCAATCAGTCGGCATCGTCAATTTCAAAAGACACAAATGTTGATGTCCTGTCAATGTATCTGCAATTCAAATCTGGGCTTGATGCTATGGATATAGGAGAACTGTTCCTGTTGATGATTGAAGCACTTATAGTCAGTCTGGCGGTAAAAGCAATCGCTGTTCTTGTGACTGTTGTTCTTGTAAACCGAATGATAGAAATTTATCTGTACTGCTCTATTGCGCCGATTCCGTTCGCAACATTTACAAATCGTGAATGGGGCAACACAGGCACGAACTATATCCGAAGTCTTGTGGCACTTGCATTTCAGGCATTTTTCATTATGGTTATCGTGGGAATTTATGCGGCTCTCGTCAAAGGGCTTGCGGATGCAACGGACTTGCACGGAATGCTTCTGAAAATTGGAGCATATTCAATAATTCTCTGCATGTCACTATTCAAAACTTCAAGTATATCAAAATCAATTTTTAATGCTCATTGATAAATGGGCATGCACATCTTAGGAGGAATTTTAAATGAGAAAAATTTGTACAAACACAATCAGCAAGGCACAGCAGGCATTTCTGGAACAGCTCACTGACATTACAATTGCCGCCGCACTTGACAGTCCATACAGCATTTCATACCGAATGTTATCGGATATCTGCAAAAAGCAGTTCGATATAGATTTTTATGATGCTTTTGATATAACCAGTTTTTCAAAGCTGCCATCATGCCTTTTTGATGAGGCGGTAATGTTTATTGCTGACTGGTTTCCGGATGATGACACAATGGAGCTGAGTATTTTTGTTGAAGATGAATTTCAGCGTTTTATTTACCGTTATGTTGACAGTATTCCGAAAGAAAGCCCCGCATATCAGCAGATGATGGAGGATTTTATGTATGCCGTATGTTCAGGTGCCAAAGGACTTGACTAAGGTCAAGACAAAAGTAGCGTTCAATCTCACTAAACGTCAGCTTATCTGCTTTTCTATCGCCGCAGCTACGGCTGTACCAACGTATTTTCTCACCAAAGGTACAATTGGAAACACGGCGGCAATGTTACTGCTTATTGTGGTGGCAATGCCGTCTTTTCTTGCGGCAATGTATGAAAAAAACGGACAGCCTTTTGAAAAGGTAGTTAAAATAGTAGTAAAAAGCCGTTTTATTCGTCCAAAAATCCGTCCTTACAAGACGGAGAATGTTTATGAGTATGCAGTGAGGCAGGCGGATTTGGAAGAAGAGGTTGATAATATAATGAAAAAATATAGTTGAAATTTGTCGGTTGTAGTGATATAATAAAGTTTAATGCAAATGATGGGAGGTGAAAACAATGAATACACATTCATATGCTATTGATATAGAACACATTTTGAGTAGAGTTTTTGGCTTTGAATCAAGAGGCGGATTTGCTGGATTGATTGATGCTGATTCAATAGAAAGTAACGCTTATGTTTCTATATCTTGTGCTTTAGGCTATTTATATGCAAAATCCAACAATCAAAAACAAAAGGAAATTGAGAAATTTGTTGAAGATTATGGATATTATCTCGAATTTGGCTTAAGGGGGCTAATGGAATTTGAAACAAATGAAAGAATAATTAATGGTGGCTCATGGTCGATTGATTATGAAAATGGCGAGAAAGCTATTTTAGCAGTTATTGAAGCACTAAGAATATTGTGCGATTAAGTATTATATTGCATCCGCTTATTATAAGTGGATGCTTTCTTTTTACCCTAAAATAAGACAAGGAGGAAACAATTTGACAAATAAAAATATATCAGGCAAGCAGAAAAACCAGGT
>CALMXN010000126.1 GCA_937871145.1 uncultured Clostridia bacterium | reverse complement strand
CCAGCTCTAATTTTATAACTTATATTCCACAAAAAAATTTAAAAATTACTGACAACTACCTTGACAATCAGCGATTATGTACAATTGTTACACACGTTTTTTCAATTTGTTTGTCAGAAAAAATATTATCAAATAGCATACCTAATCGTTCTTGCTCAACTTCATCTATAGCACAAATGTATACTGGTGATTCAGATAACAAAGGTAACGATAAATTTATCCTGCTGTTCATTAAGCTAAGCCATGATGAATGTTTGAATGTGTTTTTATATAGTATTTCACTTGATTGTGCATTATAAGGTGGGTCAATATATGTGCATTTTATTTGTTTGCTGTATCTATTTGTAATTAAAGATAAAGCATGAAAATTATCGCTATTTATCATCAAACCATCAGTCTGCTCATCAAGATTATCAATAGAGGCAATAAGCCTTTCCTTGAAATCGTTTGTAAAATGCTTTGTATCAATAACAAGGTTCAAATTTTGACACAAGAATTCAACCGTGGGCGGATTTGTAAAACCAACAGTATCAAGATTTTGTTCTATTTCATCAACTGCATACATATCAATCCATTCCTGAATCTGCTTTTCATTTTCAATAATCTCAGGATAGAAGCTTTTATCTATGCGGTCAAGGGTAATGCACCAGTTTGTTTCAATAACGAATTTCTTTTTAAGCCAAAGCTTTTTCTGAAAATTCTCAATCTGTGCAAGAAAATCAATTATAATATGCCCAACTCTTTTAATTGCTTTAATCTTTGCAATATATGTTTCAACACGCTTTTCATTGCTTGTGTCAAGGTCGTCAAGGTGCATAATCTCGCTTTTGATATAAAAATCAAGCTCACGATTTAAAAATCCTTTTAAATCCTTGTGGATAAAATAATCAAAGGTGTTCTTTGCAACATAAGCATTTAGGTGCTTTTCAAGAAGAGTCGTAGTATCTTTACCCTTGCCTGTTGGAATTGGAGCAAGTAAAGTTTGCCACATAGGAAGACGATTGCTGTATATAAAATCATGTGAAGCCTTGTAGTTTTCTTCCTTGTACTTACGCTTTTTATCCTCAGGAACATCAAAGATAAAGCGTATAATAAGCTCTTTGTTTTCCTCATTAAACTCAAAAGTTTTTATTTCAGGGAAATCATCATTTTCAGTGTATAGCATAAACTGACGTTTACTGTCATTACTTTCCTTGTTGTTGTTTTGCTCTGTTGTTGCATCAACAATGCGAAAATGTATAGTGTAATCATCAGCCTTAAAGGTGTAATCCTTAAAATTCTCGCTTGTCTTTATGTAATACTGGTCTTGATTTGCCCAATAAAGCTTTACTTCTTCGCCCTCGTATGGAATAGCATAAACTCCCTCTTTATAACGACGTTTTGAAATAAAATCTCCCTCGTCATAGTAACGGTTAAAGAAGTTGTATAATGCAGAATATACATCAGCCTCTAACGCTGACATATCAACGCCAGATACAAGTTGTGCTTTAAGCTGATTATATTCCTCAGCCATTTTACTGCTTGAAACATCGACACCAACATCATTACAAGTCGTTTCAATTTCTGCAAGCCGTTTTTCAATATCTCCAGTATTGTTTGCAAAAGGAGCAAGCGTTTCTTCAACCTTTTTTGGCAATCCATCAGAAAGAAACTTTTGTATTTCGTCCTTTCTTATGTTCATTATACGGTAAATACCAAAGTCAAGATCAGATTTATCAAGCTCGAAAATTCCTTTCATTAGTCCTACAAATCTATCAAGTTTATCAGACATTTTGCGTCCTCCTATTTATTTTATTTCCCATTCAACAATGAAAACATCTTCTGATTTAGTTTGCCTTATCATTCGTGAATCAAGTTCCGAAATCATAGCTCTACGCTTATCACTTATCTCATCTTCACGGTCGGCAAGTTCATTTCGCTTTTTTCGTTTAGAGCGTTCAAGCTCATCTATTTTCTTAGTTATAGCTAGCTTCTCCTGCATATTAGGAGCAATTCTCGATTGGCGTTCAGCCTCGCGTATTTGTCTTTTTACAGTATCAAGCTCATTTTCAAGGCTATTGATAAGGTCTTTCTCCCAACGGAAAATGCGTTCTTCTTCTTCCTTAAAATAAGAAAGATTCCTTGAATCAATCTCACTAAGCTTACTCTGAATATGTTGCTTTGTGTTGACTATCAGCTTGTTTGTGATTGATTTTGGAATATCAGCTTGTAATGATTTAACCTTACCATTCAAAAGAAACATTTTTTCGCATTCTTCTTGCGTTAAGAAATACCCATCTTTTGTAAATGCTGTAAATAGGCTGTGTTGCTCCTCGTCAAATGATGATACATCAAGTGAAGATAACACCAAATAGCCAGTTTTATTGTGAAGATGTTCAGGAACACTAACATTTATTTCTGTATCACTTTCGGTGAATTCTATATAGCCATTTTCAAGAGGCAGTTTAATTGCTTTATTTAGAACATATTGTGCAAGCGGGTGGGATAGTCTATAAGCCTCACCATCACTCTGCTTGGAGAATAACACATATTTATGCGGCTGACAACCTGCAACTGTTTCAAAAAGATTGAAAGAGTATTCCTCATCATTAAAAGTTGCTTTATCAAATATAACGTATTTCGTAAGCTCCCAAAAGATATACTCATAACGATTTAAGAAAGCCCCTGTTTTTTCTTTCGACAAGCGTAAATGCTCTTGAACTTCAATGTCAAAGTTGCTTAAAACCTTGTCCTTTACATTGGAAAGACATTCGTCAATTTGCTCTTGCATATCCTTTTGAAGCTGTTCAAATGCAAGGTTAATCTCAGCTTCTGTTCGACATTCCTGATATATTTCCCATATACGACGTTCAAAGTCAATATTATCAGCCTGTCCGAGCACTTCATCAGATGCGCCAAACACATCATTGAAAAGGTGAAATTTATCATTAAGCAGGTTGAAAACTCTCACATCAGCAAAATTACGTTTGTTTACGAAGTTTACGACAACAACATCGCTCTTCTGTCCATATCTATGGCAACGACCTATACGTTGTTCAATTCGCTGTGGGTTCCAAGGCAAGTCATAGTTTACAACAAGTGAACAGAATTGTAGGTTTAAGCCCTCTGCTGCCGCCTCTGTTGCTATCATAATTTTAGCAGTATCACGGAAATAATCCACAATAGCCATCCTTTTGTCAGCCGTTTTTATACCGCTTATTCTACCATTACCTTTATTTGCTTCAATCCAATTTTCATAGATTGCATTTGACTCACTATCAGTGTTTGATCCATTAAATAGGACTATCTTTCTGCTATATCCATTTTTCTCAAGAAACCCTTTAAGGTATTTTTGAGTTCTTGTAGATTCAGTAAATATTAAGGATTTTTGATTTGCACCAATTGTTGAAAGCTGAGAAAATGCACTTGTTAAAGCCTTCAATAATGAAATAGCTTTTGTATCCTGATTTATTGCCTCAGCCATATTAATAAAACGATCGATTTGTTCAATCTCTGCCTTTAGTCTATCAATATCAATTTTATTTATCTTTAGCGGAATATTATCATTAATATCTTCTATCAGTTCCTCGTCAATATTTTCAATTTCTTCATCAGAAAAGTACATCTCCAACGACAATTGAGTATTTTCAGTATCTAATAGTAATTGCTCCAAACGCTCTTTAATAGTGTTTAACGTGCCTATTAATGCATATGTAGAAGATGCAAGAATTTTTCTAATTATCATGGTAGTAAGCATTTTTTGACGTGTAGGGACTGAATAAATATTATCACTTCGTAAGAATTCCGAAACTTCCTCGTAAAGCTGTTGTTCAGCGTCCGTAGCACTAAACTCCTGAGTTAAGGACAAACGCTTAGTATAGTTAATATATTCCATCACGTCTTTTCGCAATGTTCTTTTATAGTATGGATTTAATCTAAATTGCAAATCACTATAATTTTCTTCATTGACATATTCAGCCCTAAATGAACGGTTATCACCAAATATATTTTCATCAATAACTGTTGAAAGACCATACAGCTCCATTAAAGAGTTTTGAAATGGTGTAGCTGTTAAAAGTAGCTTTTTAGTATTAGCAAATGCGTCTTTTATATTATGAGCCAATTTGCTATTTTTCTTATAAACATTCCTTAACTTATGAGCTTCATCAATAATAGCTAAATCATATCCTAATGCAAATATTTCATCTTTTCTTTTTGAGGCTAAATTATAAGAGCAAATGGAAATATATTTATTTGAAAAAGGAGCTGACCCATTGCGTATATAGTCATTATAATTTTTAGTATCAATAATTTCATTTGGTATGCCAAATTTATCGGTCAATTCATAGCTCCACTGTTTACGAAGCGCCGCGGGGCATACAATAATAATCTTTCGTTTTCCAGTAGCCCAATATTGACATACTACAAGTCCAGCTTCAACTGTTTTTCCTAAGCCTACCTCATCAGCAAGGATAACGCCTTTTGATAAAGGTGACTTAAACGCAAACAAGGCTGCATCAATCTGATGTGGATTAATATCAACTGAAGCATTTAGCAACGATTGTGCAATACAATCTATACTTCCACCAATTGATTTTTTAGTTAACAAAGTAGCAAAATATTTTGCTTGATAAGAAGTAATCACACAATCCCTCGTTTCTACAGCCCACTTAATTATAATCTATTATATTATATCATGTTTTTTAGCAAAATTCAACAAAAAACTAAAAACTGTCTTTGCAATTTTCCTTTAGCAAATAAGCAGATAAGTATATTTATACTTACATAATACAATTATAAATCCGATCTTAAGGACAACAAAATGTAAAAGCTATTTAAAATAAACTTATAGTTATTTTTTTATTTGATTTGAAAGATATGTAATCACTTCTTGCAAAGTCGGCTTATCTCCTTTGCGTGGAATGCTGTTCCAATATGCTTGTACATTGGGGTCGGGACTTTTCATACCCTCATCAAGGGCAGCCTGAATTTCCCTCCTTACTTCTGCAACACTTACTCCGTTTTTTAAAGCAATTTCTGCAAGAACTCTATTTACTTTCATATAATAATCCATCCTTTTTTAATTTTATTGATAATTTTAGTATATCACGGTTTAAAAACGGTGTCAACATGACACCATACAAATAGAAACCAATATGGTATCATAAAGACATATTGAAAATGGAGGAATATCGTATGCCAGTAATGAAAACTCAGTTCACGTTACGTCTTGATTTGGTTGACCATGCTAAAATAAAGAAAATTTCAGATGAAGAAAATCGCTCAATGACAAATATGATAGAAATGCTTATTAAGAAAGAAATCAAGCGATATGAAAGTGTAAATGGTGAGATTATTTTAACCGATGATGATGTAGCACTCAAATAATGATATGGTGGGAAAGTATGATTAACATAATGTTTGTCTGCCACGGCAATATATGTCGTTCTCCAATGGCTGAATTTGTTTTAAAAGATATGGTAAAAAAGCAGGGTATGGATGATAGATTTATAATTGCATCCTCTGCAACAAGCACCGAGGAAATAGGCAATCCTGTTCATAGAGGCACGAAGAAAAAGCTTGCCGAGCATGAAATTTCAGTTGATGGAAAACATGCCGTTCAGCTCAGAAAATCCGACTATGAAAAGTATGATTA
>CALMXN010000125.1 GCA_937871145.1 uncultured Clostridia bacterium | reverse complement strand
TAACAATAATGAAAATAATTTTGCCCAGCAGCAGTTTACCGAATATCAGACTGCTCCGCAAAATAACATACAACAGCAAAACTTAGAAAATGAAGTGGTATATTATCCACCACAGAATGATTTACAGCCTGTCCGAAAAAAGAAGAAAAGAATTCTTCTTAAGTCAATATTAGCATTAGTATTGGTTATTTCTATTTCGATAGGTTCAGTTGTTGGCTATGTTGCATTGACTGATAATGGATATGATATACCTTTCATCAGCTCCGGCGATAAAGATGAAGACGATGATAATGACAGTAATGTTAAAGCTAACAACACAGAAGATAAGAATGTCAATAAGGATATTCCTTCACTTAATCAGCTTGCATCAAAAGAAGATGCACTTTCTGTCCCTCAGATAGTCAAGAAGGTTGCTCCTTCCGTTGTTGGAATTTCAACCAAAACATCAGAGGGTGTTGCTACAGGTTCTGGAATTATAATGTCTAAGGATGGTTATATAATTACCAACGCCCACGTTATTGATAAATCTCTTTCAATAACAGTTGTCTTGAAAAAAGATAACAAAGATGAGGAAGAAACCGCAAAGGTTATAGGAATCGATACAAAAACAGACCTTGCTGTTATAAAAATCAACAGGGCAGATCTTACACCTGCTGAATTTGGTAAATCATCTGATCTTCAGGTCGGTGAACTTGCAATAGCAGTAGGAAACCCTTTAGGGCTTGAACTTTCAGGTTCTGTTACCGGTGGTATTATTTCAGCTTTGAATCGTCAGCTTAGTGTCGAAGAAAAGAATATGACTCTTATACAGACTGATGCCGCTATAAATCCTGGTAATTCAGGCGGACCTCTTGTAAACTGTTATGGTCAGGTAATCGGAATTAATTCAATTAAAGTATCTTCAGAATATGCTGAAGGACTTGGATTTGCAATTCCAATAGATGATGCAAAGCCAATCATAGATTCACTTATTAAGTATGGTTATATAAAAGGCAGACCGATGATAGGTATTACCTGTCAGACAGTATCAGCCGCTCAGGCAAGATATAACGATGTTCCACAGGGTATATATGTTGTTTCAGTAACAAAGGATACTGGTGCATATGATGCTGGTATCAAGGCTGGTGATATCATTACCGCAGTAAACGGAAAGGCTATTACAACTCTTGCTGAGTTTAACAAGGCAAAGGACTCCTTCAAAGCTGGCGACAAAATAAAATTAAGCGTCTATCGTGACGGCAAGAACTTTGATGTTCAGGTAACACTTACTGAAAATAAACAATAATCGCAGCATTAGTTGCGTTTATGCTAAGGTTAGTGGGGCACCATGCATGAACTGAAGACCCCAACAAATAATTATCTTTTATTATACTTCTTCATTCTAATTAATCCCTAAGCAAAATACCGGTTGCTGAAAACAGCAACCGGTATTTTGTGCTTAAGGGCGGAGATTACATCCTGAACCGTAGGGATGTGGCACGACAGCCCTTATATTTTGCCGGGCCTATGTATTTTATAGTTGGCCCAGACCGAAACTGATTGATAAAGCATTATTGACCTGCGACATTGAACTTATATCAATTTCGCCCATTTTTTCCTTAAGACGTCTTTTGTCTATGGTTCGTATCTGTTCAAGAAGTACTACAGAATCCTTTGCAAGTCCACAAGCGCTATTGAGTTCTATATGAGTAGGAAGTTTTGCTTTTTCCTTCTGACTTGTTATTGCGGCAGCAATTACAGTCGGACTGTGCTTGTTCCCAACATCATTTTGCACTATCAGAACCGGGCGGATACCACCTTGTTCTGACCCGATGACCGGACTTAAATCAGCGTAATAGATTTCTCCTCTCTTTATTGACACATAAATGCACTCCAATTCGAATTTACTTTTGTTTGTAGATAGTATTTACAATAATAAACAGTTTTAAACATCAAACCAAAAAACTGAGGAGCAAATTCTTTCGGTTAATATATATTATGTCGAAAAGTGAGTAGTGTTACAAAAAGACAAGTCAGCAATCAACCAACTTGTCTTTTTATTAATATATTATGATTTATCTCCAGGCTTGAAAATCAATGCCATAATGAACCCGAAGAGTAATGCTGCCGTTATGCCACCGGCGGATGCTTCAAGTCCACCGGTAAGTGCACCTAAAATTCCGTTTTCCTTAACAGCTGTTTTAACTCCGTCAGCAAGAAGATACCCAAATCCCGTTAGTGGGACGGAAGCTCCTGCACCAGCCCAGTCGATAATCGGCTTATAAATTCCGATAGCACCAAGAACAACACCTGAAACTACATAAGCCACAAGAATTCTTGCTGGTGTAAGCTTTGTGTAGTCAATTAATATCTGACCAATAATGCAGAAAGCGCCGCCAATAAGAAACGCCTTTATAAAATTAATAAATATATCCATATCAAATCTCCCAAAAGAATATTTTATGCTTTTGCATTTGAAATCCATACCCCGTGGGAAATTCCCGGTATAGTTTCACCCTGTTGTGCTGAAGTTGGTGACATCAGCGCACCTGTTGCACAAAAAAGAATATTTTTAATCTGCCCTTCCTTAATACCCTTGAGGAAGTGCCCACATAGAATACTTGCAGAACAGCCACATCCCGAACCGCCAGCGTGAACATCCTGATCCTCAAAAGAATACATCATCATACCACAATCCTTGTGAACAGCAGTAATATCAATGTTTTCCTTCTGTAGTAGTTCATATAGAAGGTTACTTCCGACTTTCCCAAGGTCACCTGTTATGATATAGTCAAAATCGCCTGGCTTTTTATTTGTATCTGTCAGGAATTGCTTAATAGTATTTGCAGTTGCAGGAGCCATTGCTGCTCCCATATTATTAGCGTCAGTAATACCAAGGTCGATTATTGTGCCGATTGAAGCTGCTCTTACAAAAGGTGCTCCACCAGTAGGGGAGAGCAATACTGAGCCACTTGCTGTAGCTGTCCATTGTGCAGTAGGCGTTCTTTGACCGCCATATTCAAGAGGAAGTCTGAACTGTCTTTCTGCTGTGCAGAAATGTGATGAGGTAGCAACAAGAATATTGCTTCCTACACTGTTATCAGCAAGAATTGAACCGAGGCACAAGCCCTCTGCCATTGTTGAGCAGGCACCATATATCCCGAAGAATGGGATATTAAGTTCTCTTATTCCAAAGGTTGTTCCTATACACTGATTCAGCAAATCACCCGCAAACATTAAATTTATATCTGAAGGCTTGAGATTGCATTTTTGAAGTGCAAGATTAATAGTATTCTTCTGAAGCTCACTTTCCCCCTTTTCAAAGGTTTCCTGCCCGAAATAAGGGTCCTCATTAATCTGGTCAAAGCAGGCCGACATTGGACCTTCGCCCTCTTTTTTTCCAACAACACTTGCAAAAGATTTTATAGAAGGACAGTTCGACATCTGTATAGTACATCTGTTTAAAATACTTGACATATTAATTCTCCTAAATTTTAATGCTTGAGAGTATTTTCACCATTAAAATTGCAATTATTCACTCATAAAATTATTGCATTATTGCATTAATAAGGTTATAATAAAAATAATTTGAAACTGGAGGAATTTTTTAATGGTAACAATAGAAATGGAAAACGGAAAACTGATTAAATTAGAATTATATCCTGACAAAGCACCAATAACATGCGAAAATTTTATAAAATTAGTTAAAGATGGTTTTTATGATGGACTTATTTTTCATAGAGTAATAGACGGCTTTATGATTCAGGGCGGTTGTCCTGACGGAACAGGAATGGGCGGCCCGGGGCACCAGATTAAAGGCGAATTTGCTGCAAACGGTATTCCAAATGATATAAAGCACATGCGTGGCGTTATTTCAATGGCACGTTCAATGATGAAAGATTCAGCAGGCTCACAGTTCTTCATTATGCATCAGGACGCTTCACACCTTGACGGACAGTACGCTGCTTTCGGTAAGGTTATTGAAGGAATGGATGTTGTTGATGAAATCGCAACAGTTGATGTTGACTATAACGACAGACCAGTAGCTCAGCAGAAAATGGCTAAAGTAATATACAGTGAATAAAATAAAAGCTCTCCTTTTCAGGAGAGCTTTTTATATTAATTAATCATGCTCGTCTTTATTTTCTGATTGTTTATTTGATTTTATCGCTCTTATAATACG
>CALMXN010000124.1 GCA_937871145.1 uncultured Clostridia bacterium | reverse complement strand
CAACGATAAGATAAACCAAAGCAACTGCTATCAGCGGCATAAATGCTTCCCATGTCTGGCTTCTGATGATATCTCCGCCACGTGTTAAATCAGCAAGTCCGATATAGCCACATATAGAAGTTTCCTTCAAAAGCACAATAAATTCATTTGAAAGTGCTGGAAGTACATTCTTGAATGCCTGTGGAATAATAATACTCCTCATTGTCTGGAAGTAGGTGAGTCCAAGGCTTCTGCCTGCTTCAAATTGTCCCCTGTCGATTGACATAATACCTGAACGGACAATTTCAGCAACATAAGCACCTGAATTTATTCCAAAGGCGAGTGTCGCAACAATTACCTTGCTTGCATTAGGTGATGTAAAGATAACGTAATAGGCAATAAGCAACTGAACCATTACTGGTGTTCCGCGGATAATAGTCAGATATATTTTTGCAATTGCATTAGGAAATTTAAGCTTTCCTGTTTTGTCGTGGGTTGATCTGATGATAGCCACAACAAAGCCGATGACAATACCTATAATAACAGCAAAGAAGGTTATTCTCAATGTTATTAGCAAGCCATCAGCAAGATACTTCCATCTATCCTGCTCAATAAAATTCTGTGAAAACTTATCTGCTAATTCATGTGACTTAAGTGATATCTGATTTCCTAACTCCTGAAGTTTATCTCCACAGTAGTCGAAAAATGAAATAACTTTCTCAAACATACTTTTATTTCTTTCTTACAATTATTACTTGTTTTGCTGTTGTGTATGAATCAGTGAAGTCAATATTCTTAAGTCTGTCTTCTGTAACTGTCATACCCGCAATACCTACATCTGCTTTACCTGTTGTAACAGCTGTGATGATTGAATCAAAAGCGATATCATCAATCTTGAGCTCCATACCAAGCTGGTCGCAGATAGCCTGTGCAATATCAACGTCGATACCAGTAATCTTCTGACCTTCCTTGAATTCATAAGGAGGGAACTCTGCGTTTGTTGCCATTGTTAATGTTCCGTTATCACGCTTAACATCAGCAGGTGACTTGTATGGTGATTTACCTTTTGTTGAGTCACCTATATAGTTTTTAATAATGCTGTCAATTGTGCCGTTGTCCTTAAGTGTCTTAAGAGCAGAATTGATTTTATCTTTAAGCTGTGTATTCCCCTTTGCGATTGAGATTGCATAATCTTCAACAGCAAATTCCTCATCAAGGATTTTAAGTTCTTTATTTTTTTCAACGAAAACTTTTGCTGGCTCACTGTCGATAATTACAGCATCAATTTTACCCTGCTTCAATGACTGAACAGCGTCAGCACCCTTATTAAATCTTTCTATTTTAGCTTTTTTTACGTCTGATGCATAAATATCGCCTGTTGTTCCAAGCTGTACACCAATCTTCTTACCATCAAGGTCTTTAACGTTATTTACTGTATTTGCAGGTATTTTCCCACAAGCAGATAATATGCTCATTGACATTACTATCATCAATGCTATTGCTAATTTTTTCATTTGTATTCCTCCATTATACATGTTTTTTAATAATTATACATTACATAAAGTAAAAATACAAGCGTAATCATTAATAAAAATAATGTAAATTTTATGCTCTTTCTTATTAATATACTAAAAAATAAAATAATGAGCTTGAAACAAGCTCATTATTAAAACATTATATTCTTCCGGCTTTTTTATTACCGTACTTTGCCTTACCCTGAATTTCCGGAACAGGCTCCACATCATTCTTTTTGAAATGCTGTTTATGGTTGCTTTCTGTTCCGTGCGGATCAGACGGATCAGGCCTTCTCATTCCCGCTTTTGCCACAGTTCAGACTCCTTCAGAAAGTAATATATTAAAATGACTCTCTTTTTGTATTCTTGTCCTGGATATTATCTTGCTTATTCTGCTGATTATTATTCTGCTTATTCTTGTTCTGATTGTTGTTTTGGTTCTGATTATTCTGCTTTCTGTTATTCTGATTTTCCATTGTTTTAAAAACACCCTTCGTTTTAAAAAAATTTAAAAGCTAATCGCTTTCGGGAATAGTGTTTACAAAACAACGAAAATTATTCATAGATTTCAGACATCATTATTCTTAATAGATTTTTTCTTTGCATTTTTATTCTGATTCTGATTTTCTCGCGTTAATGGAGTCTGATAATTGCACTTTTCCATTCTTTTCTTTTTGTTATCTATCTGACTATCTTTTGGCATACAAGTACCTTCCTAGTAAAAATATTAAAAGCTTTTACACTTTCATAAATATTTTCTGCAAAGTTTAGAAAGATATTCATTATATTTATCTGCAGTCTTCTTTTTCAATTGTCATAAGACTGAATTTATCGGGATTTTCTGTTTTTACAAGTCTGTTTGCCTGATTTATGATAATCTGTTCAAAATAATTTCTCACACCACGTGCATTACCGAATTTTTTTGAATTTTTCATATATTCTGAAATATACTCATTTATTGTTTTCAATGCAGCTTCCGAAGTGAGAAAACCGTTTTTTGAGGACATAAGTCTGTAAATATCCATAAGCTCATCAATTGTATAATCAGGGAAATCAATATATTTATTGAACCTTGAGGCAAGACCTGAATTTGCGTCGATAAAAGCCTTCATCTCATCACGATAGCCTGCAACAATGACTATCAGGTCTTCCCTGTTATCCTCCATAAGCTTAACGAGAGTGTCAATAGCTTCCTTCCCGAAATCTGCTGAGTCGCTTGAACGTGAAAGCGAATAAGCCTCATCAATGAAAAGTACCCCGCCCTTTGCTTTTTCAATAACCTCAGTGACTTTTATTGCTGTCTGTCCGACAAAGCCAGCGACGAGCCCTGCTCTGTCAGTTTCAACAAGATGACCTTGCGAGATTAAACCAAGCTCCTTATAAATTTCAGCAAGAAGTCGTGCTACTGTTGTTTTTCCTGTTCCAGGATTGCCTGTAAAAACCATATGATAGCACACTGGAGTTTCAGGTAAGCCCTGTTCCTTACGCAACTTACTGATTTTTATTAAATTTATCATATCGCTGACTGTTGACTTTACGCCTTTTAAGCCAATAAGCTCGTTTAATTCGTCGATAAGCTCGTCAAGTCGCTTAGTGTTTTCAATAGCCAAATTTGGTACTCCTTATCTTAAATCAGGTGTGAGATTTTTCTGATTGAAAAGCTCAAAATTATAATCGACCGATAGGTTAAGAAGGCTTACAACAGCATTCTGAAGACCATTAACATCACCTGTTACAAGGGATAACTGTCCCTTACCCTTCCATTCAAGAGCTTCTGCTATATTTGAATATGAGCAGGCTGGTGTTGAAAGCTGTAATAATGCAAGCTTTAAAAAATCAAAGTTGTTGAGCATTACTCTTGTTTTCAAAGAAATTATTTTATCAAGGGCTTCTTTCTTATTCTGTGCATCGGCATATTCTTTCCTGAGCATTTCAAGAGTGAACATATCGCTGTCACTGCCGTATAATCTGACGGCTTTTTCTGTCCTTGAAAGCTCAAGGTTATCTGCCATTCCTGAATTTTTGCTGACAAGATTTTTTTCAAAGTCCTGAATTTCGCCCTTTGTTTCGTTAAAAGCATGCAGAACGTCGATTATCCTGTCATCGTCAATGCCGACAAGCTGTTTGCACTGATTGAATTCGGTCTGAACGTCCTTAAGCTTTCTCATAAGCTGTGCAAGGATAATCATATCGTCATTGTCAAGGTCTTTTCGGACCTGCATTACCTTAAGCAGAGTGTCAAGCTCCTTGTCCATATTATCAATACTATCCTGAAGGTTGAGTGGCTCACAGTTGTACATAAATTTGTTTTCAATCTGCAAATCCAGATGAGGAACATAGGCTGAAACCTCAATTCGTCTTGACTCGTCTATTGTTATCGAAACTTCAATTTCAAAGCCTTCAGGGATAGGTCTTCTGAGCATATCACCCTTAATATAGACATTACCAATCCATTCGTTGAGTGTGAGGTATTTATTCTCCCCCTCCCA
>CALMXN010000123.1 GCA_937871145.1 uncultured Clostridia bacterium | reverse complement strand
ATTTAGTGTCATAGGTAATTGAAAATTACCACAATTTTTGCTATTATATCAACTGTTTTTGCTATTGTATGCCCAAAGATATTAGGAAATGCAACAACAAGTATTGCAGAAAGCAGTATAAAAGCATTAATTGCACAATCACCGATTAAAATTGATTTTGATTATATTAAAAAGCTTTCATTTATACTTATTGGTTTATTTGTTATTAGTTCCCTGTTCAGCTTTTTGCAAGGATTTATTATATCAAGTGTTTCACAGAAAATCACATATAAGCTTAGACAGCAGATTTCTTTTAAAATGTCAAAACTGCCTTTAAAGTATTTTGATACAGTGACACATGGTGAAATTCTCAGCCGTATTACAAATGATGTCGATACAGTTTCAATGTCATTACAGCAGAGTCTTACACAGATAATTACTTCTGTTACAACAATTATCGGTATTATTATAATGATGCTTTCAATCAGTCCTCTTATGACATTGATTGCTATTGTTTCATTGCCGGTAAGCGGACTTATCGTTAGTATAATTGTAAAGCTTTCACAGAAGCACTTTAAAAATCAGCAGAAATACCTCGGACAGCTTAATGGGCACGTTGAAGAAATGTTTTCAGGACATAACATTGTTAAAGCTTTCAATCTTGAAAATAAATCAATTTCAGAATTAAAGAACATTAATAATCTTCTCTATAAATCATCCTGGAAATCCAATTTTCTTTCTGGCCTTATGATGCCTATTCTTAACTCTGTCGGAAACCTTAGTTATATTGCTGTTTGTGTTGTTGGTGGTTACCTTACAATTAAAACAAACTTTGGAATCGGTGGTATTCAGTCATTCATTATATATATAAAGCAACTCAATCAACCTATTGCTCAGACAGCACAAATTGCAAACGTACTTCAATCAACAATGGCTGCTGCTGAAAGAGTATTTGAATTCCTTGATGAAGAAGAAGAAGTTTCTGAAACAAAAAGTCCTGTTAAAATCAAAGATGTTCAGGGTAATGTTGATTTTGATAATATTACTTTCGGATATAATGAGGATAAAGTAATTCTCCATGATGTAAATGTTTCAGTAAAATCCGGTCAGACGGTTGCTATTGTCGGACCGACAGGTGCAGGAAAAACAACAATTATTAATCTTCTTATGAGATTCTATGATGTAAACAAAGGCTCAATCAAGATTGATGGCGTTGATATAAGAGATATGACAAGAGCAGACTTAAGAGAAATATTTGGTATGGTTCTTCAGGATACCTGGCTTTTCAATGGTACTATCAGGGAAAACCTTTCATACGGCAAGCTTGACGCTACTGAAGAAGAAATCAAAGCTGCTGCCAAAGCAGCACACTGTAATCACTTCATCAATACAACTGCGGAAGGATATGATCTTGTTATCAATGAAGAAGCAAGCAATCTTTCACAAGGACAGAAACAACTTCTCACTATTGCAAGAGCAATTCTTGCTGACCCACCTATCCTTATTCTTGATGAAGCAACAAGTTCAGTAGATACACGAACAGAGCAACGTATTCAGAGAGCTATGAATAATCTTATGAAGGGCAGAACAAGCTTTGTCATCGCTCACAGACTTTCAACAATACGTGATGCTGATATTATTCTTGTTATGAAAGACGGAAATATTATCGAACAAGGAAATCACGACGAACTCATTGCTAAACAAAGGCATCTATTATGACCTGTATAATTCACAGTTTGATAAAGTAAGCTAAATAAAATGAAAACAGCGGGTAGTGAAAACTATCCGCTGTTTTTAATTGACATTAATGTGGAATTATGATATTGTAGAATGAATATATTTAGGGGGCTTTTAAAATGAAAAAAATAGTAGTTATTTTCACTATTATTCTTAGTATAGTATTTTGCTCGTGCAAATCATCTATAAAAACTTCAACTGACTCCTCACCACATATTAATAATACGATTCCTGAAGAATCTTTTGAATCTAAAATTGAATATGAAACTAAGGTCGCTCACGAATCTCTAAATGAAAATCAATATGTCATAACTAAGGATATTATTCTATCAAAGCAAAAAAAACTAACTTTAAAATTATATGGAAAAGTTCTATCTAATGATTATACACAGTTCGGCATTGGTAAAATTGAAGTGTATGATGATGAAAAGTTACTTCAGACACTTTTAATAAAAGATGCAATAATGTCTGAATGGGAAAATGATTTAGTCGATGATTATTCTATATCACCATTTAAAGATGGCAATATTAATATTATTGATGTAAATTTTGATGGATTTAACGACTTTGGCATATTTGCCTGGATAACAACTGGAGCAAATATTCCTTATTATTATTGGGTTTGGAATGATAGCAGACAAAAATTCGAATATTCTTTCTGTCTATGTAATTTGGAAGTTGATAATAAAAACAAGCAACTTATTTCTAAAACAAGAAGTAATGCAAATTCATATATTACTCTATTCTATAAATACGATAAAAATGGGAAACTATACGAAACAAATCACATACTTGAAGATTATAACTAAATGAGCTTGAATAATTAATATAGTATATCTTCTATTATCAACTAAATATGTAAAAAGTTTTCACCGCTCCTGAATTCAAGAGCGGTGAAATTTTTATATTATTTACAGAATGAAGCAAATCAAACCATTACAGCCTTCGTTAATAATTCTCTCTACAGTACCCTGAAGCTTTTGTCTTGCATCTGATGGCATCTTGTAAAGCTTATTATGTAAGCCTTCATTAACTAGCTCGTGAAGTGATTTTCCGAAGATATTTGACTCCCATATCTTTTCAGGGCTGTCATCAAATTCGCTCAGCATATACTCAACAAGCTCTTCTGACTGCTTTTCGCTACCAACAATTGGTTCTACCTCAGTCATAATATCAGCTTTCATAAGATGAATTGACGGAGCAGTAGCACGAAGCCTTACACCATATTTTCCACCCTGCTTTATCATCTCTGGTTCTTCAAGTGACAATTCATCTATTGTTGGCATTACAATACCGTAGCCTGTTGCTTCGACTTCATCAAGAGCAGTTGCAATCTTCTCATATTTCTTCTTAATGTTTGCAAGCTCAAGAATCTGCGGCATAAGGTCACTTTCGTTATTAATCTCAATGCCAGTAACCTCACCGATTATCTTATAGAATAAATCATTGTTTATTGAAACACCGATGTTAGCACTGCCTTTTCCAAGGTCAATAGAATTTATTTTCGTACCAATAACATGCTTGCACTCGCCTATTGTATCACTGCACCATTTAACCTCACGAACAAGTTCAATACCCTCAGCGGCTGTTTTTATAGCTGAGAAAATATCTTTCTTAAGCCAGTTGTCTTTTTCAAGGCAGGTAATCCACTTAGGCATCTCAATATTGACTTCTTTAATTGGGAATGCAAAAAGGATCTGTGTCAATACTCCCCTGATATCTGCTTCATCAAGTGTCAGGCAATTTACAGGAATAACTGGTGTCGAATATTTATCCTGAAGCTTTTTAGCCATGGTCTTGACATCTTCACTTTCAGGATACATTGAATTCAATAGAACAA
>CALMXN010000122.1 GCA_937871145.1 uncultured Clostridia bacterium | reverse complement strand
TCAAAAACCAAAGCCTGAAGCGGAGCATCAGCATCACCCTGCGGAGCAGGAACACCTGTAATGACTTTTTCAAGCACTTCGTGGATGTTTATGCCCATTTTTGCGGAAATTCTTGGAGCATCCATAGCTGGGATACCAATTACGTTTTCAATTTCGTGGCACGCTTTCTCAGGGTCAGCAGAAGGCAAATCAATCTTGTTTACAACAGGAATGACCTCAAGGTCATGTTCGATTGCAAGATAAGTGTTCGCAAGAGTCTGCGCTTCGATACCCTGCGAAGCGTCAACAACAAGTATTGCTCCCTCACAGGCAGCAAGAGAACGTGAAACCTCATAGTTGAAGTCAACGTGACCAGGAGTGTCAATCAGATTAAAAATATATGTTTCCCCGTTGTCAGCCTTGTAGTTAAGCTTGACAGCACGGGCTTTTATTGTAATACCACGTTCACGCTCAATATCCATATTATCAAGAAGCTGTTCTTCCATATCGCGAAGAGCAACAGTGGAAGTCTGCTCAAGAATTCTGTCAGCAAGTGTTGACTTTCCGTGGTCAATATGTGCAATGATACAAAAGTTTCTTATATTTTCTTGTCCCTGTGACAAAAATAATCACCTCAAAGTTTATAAAAAATATGTTTGCGTTAATATGTCATTATATCATATGTTGAATATTTTGTAAATAAAAAACCTTGCGTATAGCAAGGCTTAGTATTATTTGACAGTGAGTTTGAGTTCTTCAACAGCGATACTTGTATTTCCTCGTGTAGGGTGATATAAATTCTTGTCAACCTTTGAAGCATCCTCTGAAGCTTTTATATCTCTTGCAAAGTCAATAAAAATAAAGAAATGATATTCGCCAGGCTCTTTGAGTTTTATTTTGGTTTCCTGAGTTACTTCCTGACCTGCTTTCATAGTACTGCATATATCAATGTCATTACCCTCATAACCCCATATTTCGCCCTTTTTAATAATTGCAATATTAACAGGCTTTGTCATATCCTTAATGCCAATTTTAAATTCATTCTTGCTTTCATTTTTGAATTTAGTAGTAAGTGTGTATTCTTCATTTGCTTTTAATTCAAGTGTTGGAATTTCATAATAAAGTGAAAAGAAGCCATCCTTTGATGTTATTTTTCCTGACACTTTCTTGACTTCAGGTTCAATAACAGGCTTAGCCTGAGTAGTTTCAGTAGTTGTAGCTTTGGTGGTAACAGCCTCCGACGATGTGTCAGAAGAACTTTCAGAGTCAGAACCTATTTTAACCTGACATCCGGAAAGTGCTATAATAAACATACATATCATTATAGAAATAATTTTTTTCATAATTAGTTCCTTTCAGTAAATTATTTCCAATAATAGCATATATATTATATTTTGTCAACAAAAAAAGAAAGCGTAAGGAAAATTCCTTTACGCCTTCTATTTATATGATATGTGGAGAAATATTATTGTAAGTTAAGGTGCTTTTTCAAAGCCCATTGTGTAATGAAGTAGCTTATGCCACCGAACAAAATTCCGTTTAGACCCATTACGCCGAATATCCAATAAGTGATTGATGAATCTGAAGGATTATCTCCAAGAATAGGTTTTAATAGATTAATAGCAAATACACTGAAAACGATAATGTTGACTACTAAAATGCCTATCATTATAAATGATCCTTTTAGACCTCTGTGGCTATTGAAAATCTGGCTGAAGCTGAATGAAGCATATTCTATAAGAACAAAGCTTAATGAAGAGATAACAAATGCTATAAAAATAACAACAAGAAGCATTGGATCATCTGTCAGTTTATCAACAATTGGTCCGAAGAACTCTTTAAGACCTTTTAGAGTGTCTTTAAAATTTGAGGAAATAGACATAGATAATATAAGACATAATGTAGACCAGATTGATGTTGCTACGAACCAGACTGTTGCTACAACTAATTTTGATCCGACTATTTTATTAGTAGAAATAGGAAGTGTATTTGTGAGGTAACCTTCATTACCAAGAACACTTTTGTTGAATCTTAGAGCTGAGAAAATTACAGGTGCAAGTGATATAAAGAAGCTACTGAAGAAATAAATAATTGCCATTAAAAAAGCAAAAATCTCAAAAACAGTATTAACATTATTATTGCTTGTCATTATTGTGTTGATAATTCCAAAAGCAACACTTAAGCCAAAGAATGCAACAAAGAATATCCAATAGTATCTAATGGTTGATCTGAATTCGTTTTTAATAAGTTTTCCTAACATCTGTATACCTCCCTGAATAAAGTGTCAACTGATTTTCCATTAACGTCGCGGATTTCATCCACAGTGGACTGAAGTTCTATCTTACCGTACTTGATAAAGATGATATCTTCAAGAACTGTTTCAACGTCAGCGATAAGGTGAGTTGAAATAATTACAGATGCATTAGGATTATAGTTTGCAATGATTGTGTTAAGGATAAGGTCACGTGCAGCAGGGTCAACACCAGCGATAGGTTCGTCGAGAATGTAAACATCTGCATCTCTGCTCATAACAAGAATAAGCTGAACCTTTTCTTTTGTACCCTTTGACATTGTTTTAAGCTTGTCATTGACATCAATATGAAGCTTCTCAAATAAAGTCATTGCTTTCTGCTCATTGAAGTCCTTATAGAAGGACTTGAAGAAGCTTATTAATTCAGTGACCTTCATCCATTCAGGCAAGTAAGTTTTGTCTGGGAGATATGAAACAACTGCTTTAGTTTCAGGACCAGGAACTTTTCCATTGATAAGAACATCACCTGATGTTGGTGTAAGCAAGCCACAAACAAGCTTGATGAGTGTTGTTTTACCACTTCCGTTAGGACCAAGAAGTCCAATGATTCTTCCGCGGTTAAATTTAAGGTTGATATTGTCTAATGCAACCTTTTTGCCGTATGCTTTTGTAAGATTACGACATTCAATACTGAAATCCATTTTTACCCCTCTTTACTGTTATTAATTTTTTGTTTGATTTCTTCCTGTGAATAACCGAGTTTTTCCATGCTTTCAAAGAATACTTTGATATACTGCAATGCGAACATTTGTCTCATTTCTTCGATGAGAATTTTATTGTCTGTAATAAATCGTCCGCTTGTTCTCTGAGAATTCAGCATTCCACATGACTCAAGCTCGGTGAGAGCTTTTTGCATTGTGTTTGGGTTTACCTGTGCCTCTTCAGCCAAGTCCCTTACCGAAGGCAATCGGTCACCCAACTTATAATAGCCGGAAATAATGCGCATTTTTATTTCGTCTATCAGCTGAATGTAAACAGGTCGGCTGTCATCAATCTGCCAACTCATAGTAGCCTCCTTCGACTGTATGACTGTATTAATTATTTAGTACAATAATACAATAATACAAAAAGAAAGATTTGTCAATACTTTTTTTAAAAAAAATAAAAAAATCCGAAGAAATTTTCTTCGGATTAATTTTTTAACCTATAAACATTTGTGTCCAGTAATATTTATAACCAGTAGAAGCCTTGACATAACCTACTCCAAGCTTTGTAAAACTGCCGTTGAGAATGTTTTTTCTGTGCCCTTCGGAATTCATCCAACTCTTAACAACTTCTTGTGGGGTTGTTTGTCCGGCAGCAATATTCTCACCACAGGTTCTATAAGAAACCTTGGTTTCAGCAAGAACCGTGAAGCAGCTTGTGCCATTAGGTCTTGTATGAGAGAAGGACGTAACAGTTTCCTTAGCTCTGATATTCGCAACATTTGCAAGCTGTGAATTCGTTGTAAGAGCTGAAAGGCCCTGCTTTGATCTTTCTATATTAACAAGTCGGATAACTTCTGAAATGTAATCAGAACTTGGGGTGTATGCCTGGCTTTTTGTAGTGGTTACAGGTCTTGTAGTAACCACAGGTATTTTAGTTGTAACCTTTGGGGTAGTAGTGCTCTGAGTTGTAGTGATAAGTGATTGATTAGTTGTCGTATCTGGTGAAGGCGCATTTTTGCCTTCAATAGATTCTTCGGTTTTTGCTATGCTGTCATTAAATCGTCCTGAGTCTGAATTTTTAGAGCCAGAACCTTTTCCACATGCTGTCAAAAAAACCACTAAAGATGATATCATAGAAATTAAAAGTAGTTTTTTCATATTAAGTTTTCCTTAGTAAATTATTTACTTAACAATTTGATAGCACTTATCTTGATTCGCAGATTAATTTAATAGCAGTTCTTTCTTCGCCATCAATAACAACATTAGCAAAAGCAGGTATGCATACTAGGTCTATTCCTACTGGTGCAAGATATCCTCTTGCAATAGCGATAGCCTTAATAGCCTGATTTGCAGCGCCAGCGCCAACAGCCTGAACTTCTACAACACTCTTGTCACGGATTACACCGGCAACAGCACCTGCAACTGAGTTTGGCACGGAATGTGATGATACTTTTAAAACTTCCATTGTGAAACCTCCATTTAATTAACGTCATTTAGTATCAAAGTAGTAAATGCAAATTGACAAATTTGAATTTTTGATAGTAAATATATTATACATATATTTTCAAAAATTTTCAAGTAAAAATATTATTTTTGTGGGTTTCGTATAATTATAGGGAACATATTATTAGTTATCCCCAATTTTTTGTCGAAATCAACCACAATTCCATTAAGAAAAGAAGGTTCAGAGCTTTCAATAAACTTCACAGGGAAGTGCTTACGCATTTTTTCAACAGCTATTTCTGTCTTTACTCCAAGAACAGAATTTTCCGGGCCGGTCATGCCGACATCTGTTATATATCCTGTATGCTTATTAAGAATACAGGCATCTGCTGTCTGCACATGTGTGTGTGTACCAAGTACAGCTGTTACTCTTCCTGCAAGGTAATGCCCCATTGCTTTCTTTTCTGCGGTAGCTTCCGCATGAAAATCAACAAAGATGTTTGGCGTCTTTATTTCTGATAATATTTTGTCGACAGTGTCAAATGGATTGTTTAGAGGTTCGAGATATACAACACCAAGCAGATTTATCACAGCAATCTGTGTATCACCCATATCATGGATATAGTATCCTTTACCGATTACATCGGCTGGATAGTTAGCGGGTCTGATAAGGTGTGGTATTTCGTCGAAGATGGAGATTGTTTCACGTCGTTTAAAAGCATGGTTTCCAGTTGTTATAATGTCAACACCGCAATTTGTCAGCAAATCAGCAGAATATTTGGTTATTCCGTTGCCCTGGGCAGAATTTTCCCCATTAGCAACAGTAATATCAATATTATGCTCTTTTTTTATACTATACAGATTCTCAGCAAGGAAATTGCAACCTTCTTTTCCAACAATATCGCCGATAAATAATAACCGCAATTTTCTTGCCTCCTGTTAAGTAATGTGATTAGTATACCACAAATTTAGTTTTTAATCAAGCGTTAATACAATATTATCAAATTAAGTTAAAGTTGTTAACCATTATGCATAAATTTGCAAATATTTTTAATTATAGTGTAAATATAAGCTATAATACAAGGTATAACAAATATTTCACCTGTTTTACAATAAAAGGTTTGATGGTCTGAAAGATAGACATTTCCTGTTGCAGTTGTCTTTTTAAAAGGGCTGGCGGAACTTATAACTTCACCAAAGGGAGAAATTATAGCGCTGATTCCAGTATTGCTTGCTCGTACAACATACTTCTGTGATTCAACTGCTCTCATGATGCTGTGAGAAAAGTGCTGATACAAAGCGGGACTCTCGCCGAACCATGAGTCATTGCTTGCTACAACAAGAATATCTGCTCCTTGTCTTGAATTTTCAACAGACATTTTGGTAAAGATTGATTCATAACAGATTATCGCTCCGATTTTTGAATTATCCGCTTCAAGCACCTTAGTCTTATCACCTCTTGATACTCCGGATGAGCTTTCTATCAGTTCACTTAAAGCAGGAAATCTTCTTGCTAAGTAATTACCAAGAGGGAAGTATTCACCAAATGGAGCGAGTACCTGCTTACAATATGA
The DNA here is from genome assembly GCA_937871145.1 of uncultured Clostridia bacterium. Taxonomy (GTDB): domain Bacteria; phylum Bacillota; class Clostridia; order Oscillospirales; family Ruminococcaceae; genus SZUA-444. The sequence continues at coordinate 113 of CALMXN010000122.1, read as the reverse complement.
ATCAGAAATAGTCCCGTCAGGTAAAAAAGCAATCAGAGCATTATAGTATTTTTTATTTTCCTTTTCTTCGCATATAAAAAAGCCAGATACTATTGTTGCGTTGAGCTCTTCTG
>CALMXN010000121.1 GCA_937871145.1 uncultured Clostridia bacterium | reverse complement strand
TATTTCTGATTCGATTATAGCTTCTATAGCTTTTGTTGAGTCAATTAAATCAAATTCAGATTTTAATGTGGTTAATTCCTCATTGCTGATATTTTTATCTTTTTGATTATCATCAGCACTATTAGCATTATTGTCATTTACCATATTAAATATATCATATTCTTCTGGAATATCAAGCCATTCAAGAGAACAATTTCTATTGTTGAGAACATCTTTGACCATCGAAATAGGAGTTCTATTATAGTTTTTTGGTGAGCAATCATTACGATTTTTACAGTTAATAGCTTCGCATCTGCATTCATAGCTTATTTCACCATTAATGCGTACTTTACCATGTGAAGTTTCTCCTTTTGCAGAATATGTGCAGGAAAGAGAACCATTATACTCACTTTCTTGTACAGCAGACAGATGAACCCCAGACATTGCACTACCATATTGAGTTTTGATGATTTTTAACGCATTATGGCCTGTTATTTGTGAAACAAATTTCGGATCTTTTTGTATGTTATCGATGCCATCGGTGAAAGATTCAGGTCGTCGTATATAAATATTACTAACAACATTTACATTTGATTCTGTCATTACAATACTCCTTAGTTAACAATATCGGATAAATCATAATAATATGTAAGTTTACTTATTTCAACTGAATTGTTTTTGTATTCATCAGGAACACTATCGCTTTTTATGCTTATTCGTGCAATCTGGTCGAAATCAATGCTTGAATTAACGATAAGTCGTTCTTTTAAAAAACCTTTTGTGGGTATATCAACCTTGCCGTATACGATTCTTCCGTTTCCGTTTGTAATTATGAAATGAGCATCAGGAGAATCTTCTACAAGTGAAAATGTATGAGTATCGCCTTTAGAGCCTACGCCATCAATGTTTTTTCTAAATAAGGGGAAGATGCTTTCGTCTGATAAAACTATGCCTATATCATCGTTAAGTTTAAACTTTCCTCCTATAAGTGGCATCATTGCGGCTCCCTGTGCTGAAATAAACTGAAATTTTTCAGGTCTTATAATTTTTTCAATTCCAAAAACATTTTCAATAGCATCAGCAAACGGACGCAAATTACTGCTGCCACCTGCTATAATTACTGCATCAATACTACCTTTTGATACTTCAGCTCTGTTCATTGCAATATCAATAGCATTTAACACCTTGTTTCGAATGATTGGTTTCACAATATCACTAAACATATCATTTGATATCATTAATGTTTTTGTTCCATAGTTTCCGTAATTACGAATTGTTAAAAGGTAATCTTCTCCATCTTCCGATATTTCAATTTTTGCTCGCTCACAAGCTGAAATCATTTTATCTCTTTGTTCATAAGACATTTCATTGAACTGAACGCAGTTACTTTTATCATCAATTTTCAAGTTAAATTGTGAATGTATTCTTTCAGCTAGTTCTTTATCAATATCATCGCCGCCTATTTTTTCACCGTATACAGTGGTTTCTTTTACTATACTTCCTTCTATTTCAAGAATGCTGATATCTAAAGTTCCACCACCCCAGTCTATAACCATAACTCTTGATAGCCCTTTAGTGCTTTCTCTTGTTGCCAAATATGCTGCTGTAGATTCAGAAATAAGGTTGTTAACTTTTATTCCCGCCATCTTGGCAGCTTCTCTTAACTCGGTTCGTGCTTCTGGTGAAAAGTCAACAGGAAAAGAAAAAACCGCTTCAGAAATATCTACACTATGCGTTTTAAGTATGAACGATTTCAAACACTCAAGATATTTTGCTACGACTTCGACAGGTGTAAATTCATTGTTGTTAATTCTCAATTTTTTATTGGTGCCTAAAAGAGTCTTAAACGATGAAACAACTTGACCAGCTTCGGCTAAAGAGTCTCTATTCTTTTTTACCTCATTTCCTATTTGAACTTTGTTGTTATAATCAATTGAAAGTAACGACGCAAAAGGAAATTCACCATTTTCACCAAGAAGTTTTATTCTTTCTCCGTATTGATCTTTTAATATCATTACAACTGATGTGTTTGTTGTTCCAAAATCTATTCCAATAAAATTTCCTGTCATTTCATTTTCCCCTTTATGATTAATCGAAATTAACGCCAAACCTGTTCAGAATCTTGAATATGCGATGCAAACTTGCATAATTAGCCTGAAAATTATCTTCATTACAAACATTATCGCTTGATTTGAACTCGTTGTGTTCCAGTCTCAATGCATCTGTAATATTTCTTTTTAAAGTCTCAATTTCTTGGTTCTGTATAGAGTTGTCAATTTCAAATACAGATTTTAGTCGTTCGTGTAGATTGTTAATTTCTGTTTTATTATTATTTAATTCTTGTTTTAGACCGTTGTTTTCAGTAGCAAAAACAGTAGCTTGTTCTTTTGATTCACTCAGTTCGGAGTGCAAACGTTTTATTTCATTTTCTTTTAAAGCCAATGCAGTATTGCTATTTTCAATAGCAGTTTTTAATGTTGAAATAATGCTATTAGTTTCTGTAAGCTTTTTTATTTGACTTGCTAAAACTTCATTGTATTCTTTGAACTGATTTATTAGGATTTGTTCCTCATTTTCAGTTTTCATTACATAATTTTGTGTATCTGTGTCACTTGGCTTCAGAGGTTTTTCAATATTGTTGCTTGGCATTTTATCTTCATTCTTATTTTCAATTTTCTTTTCAGAAAAGTTGGCACTATTCTCTTTTTCCATATATGCTATAAACCCAAGCAACCTTTTTTTATCGTATTCTTTATCTACTATATTTACAACATCGATAAATGTATTTATCAGTTTTTTATCAATGATATATTTCTTGAAGTTTGTGACCAAATCAGTATAATAACCGTTATCAGTTTTGCCATAGCTTACTGCTTTAAGAATAATATTAATCGTTGCTGTATTATTGGTTCCTTTTTTTAGAAAATGAGAACATACTATAATCAGTCTTTGCAACACATTATAGTTCCCTTTTTTTTGAAAAACAGGGTTGGTTATAATAGCTGAGGAAAACTTTTCTGCGTCTTCAAAACTCACGATGTTTTTATCAAAAAACATATCACATACCGAATAATGGCACTTAATGCACCAATCAATTATTTCATTATAGTTTTTGGTTTCCACAAAAACTTTCGATAAAATAAGATAACTTTCTTTCTTTGCAGAAACAGTCTTCTTTTTAGACTTTGTATTTAACTCAATGAGCTTTTCTTCGTAATTTTTTTCCATATGGCTACCTCACATTTATATTTTGCATCTGCAAAACGATTTAATATCAGCTATATTACTTTTTGATATGTTAGTTGTTTCTACCCATAAGCCATTACTTAGCATTTTAGGATTACTCATTGTCCTTTTGGCATTATTTTCATCATACGAAAAAATATTGCAAATATTAGAATCTATATTTATTATTGCCATTCTGTATGGGTTACACAATATCATTTCTTCGCATAGACTTATAATATCTTTCTCATCTAATTCGGTTAAAATTTCACTTTCTACATTAGAAATATTTGTGTAAACAACATTACCTGTATTATAATTTGAAACACTTGGTTTGCTATACACATTATCATCAATTAAATCATCTGACCAATCTGGCATTAATATTTCTTTTGTAACAGAAATTTTTGTATGATATTCACGTTTCATAGGTGCATAATCTTCCCGACAGGCAACCTTTATTGTATCTGTTGACATATCGAAAAATTGCAGCATATTTGATATTAGATTTGCCTTTTGATTGCTATTTAAATTAACCCAAACATATATATTTGCTTTAGTCATTTTCTTATAATATTTAGTTTCGTGATGAGGGTTATTGTCAAACGGTTCATCTGATATATATTTTTGACTACTTCCATGGACGAAACTTGCTTTTAACATTTTATTGAATATTTCGTTATTATAAGAATAGAGCAAATCGCAAGAAAGAAGTAGTGCACCTGTCATATCTTTTACATTATATTTTTTGTTATCATATAGTATAGCTTTGACTTTTGAATTCTGAAAATCACAATCAAGCATGTACCATTCATCCATAGATGTATTCAAAAGAGTTGGCTGAAAAAAATTTGCATCATATTTTGTTGATGTTATTTCATTATAAATATTTTCATCAGTTAAGGAACTGTTGCCTTGTGAAAGTTTTTCTACATCAGTATTCAGCGTATTATTGTTCGTTGATTCAGTAACTATATTTTCTTTCGCATTACCATAACAATCATCTTTAATGATGTTAGATTCCTCAATTTCATTAATTAAACTGCTAAGAGTCGACTTCCATGAATTTATCAAAGAAACTGTTTGGTTTGCTTCGTTCAATACAATTTGTGCTTCATCCCAATTTTGCATATCAATGGCACTATGTGCTTTTTTCTTTTGATTTGCAATTTCACTGTCTAGTATTTCAAATAAAGCATGAAATGCTGTGTTCATATCAATCGACATAAATATCTCCTCAGCTTTTAGAATTAACAATATATTTTACAGGTGCTTATATACTTGCAATAGTCTATGTGTGGGTGGCGTTGCTACGATAGTATGGTTTATTATTGAATATTATATCATAAACAACGCCAAATTTCAATATCAATTTCGTTAATTCTTCCAAATGTTTCACAGTCAATTTCTTCGTCAATGGTATCTGCTATGACTTATCTGAATATGGTGAGTGGTAACATAATTATTTTGCTGAGGTGTTTTAACTACATAGAAGTATACTGAATCGCAAGCTTTTTGCAAATGCTTTTGAAGCGACAACAAATATTCTTACACCTACCACAAAAATGTGTTCCCATATGGGCTGTGCACTAATGGAATCCGCTTGAGCATACGCGGGATTGTTCTTGTCATGGTTCAAGGTTTGATAAAAATGGTAACATCATTGATAATCCATCGATGAAAAGCCTTAAGGGATAACTGATATTTAATATAAGTTGGAAAGTTTAATAATTGGCATTGTTTTTGTCGCTACATCTAATTAATAATTGTATGGCAAACTTTCGGAAGAATAATCCGAGTGGTTTTTTCAAACAGGCACACAATAAATGTTTTTTAAGGGTACAAATAATTTTTGTACCCTTTGATGTATTATAAATAATATATGCAACTTGCTTATTTATAGGGCGTGATTTTATGCAATCCTACAAACTTTCAAAAACCTCCTCCAAAACATTCACATTTTCAACTCTGTATGTAGGTACTTATGAAGGGGGTAATAACATTCGTAGCTTGCAGTAGATGAAAGGAAAGCATGACTGTATGATTGAGATTCGCTATAACAATCAAACAAAAAATAGGCATAGATATATTCAATTCGCTGATTTACTAAATTTTTTTTTAAGATTGACCATAAAATCGGGCTAAAAATGTCCTAACGTATAGAGGACCACTTAAGGGCTGATTTTTAGTATAGGATTTTCTGATTCTACTTTTTGCACATGATAAAGAATTCTTTTCGCTCTGTTTTTGTAAAACCGAACAAATATTTTTTTGCAATACTAAAATTTGACCGAGTTGTGTCCTTAATATATGAAAGGGATAAATATTCTGCTGTTCGCCGCCGTAGAAATATTATTTATGGGATACACCCTAACGGTCGAAAATCTTGAAAATAAGGAGTACGTATTCTTTTTTATTAAGTACGTTTAGCAAGCCACAGAAAGTATACAGATACTTTCGGATTTCGCCCGTTTTCGAGTGGGTACCCCATCAAAAACGTTGTTCTGCTGCCGCTAAGAACAATTGCTCATCTCTTAAATTTAGGTTGCACCTAAGACCGCTTTTGAAGATTTGGAGGTAAAATTTTATGAGAAAATTTAAACAGGTAAAACGCAAGGAGATTGTTTATGGCGTTGATGAATGGAAAGTCATTGAAGAAAGAGCTGCTGCACTTTCTATTAAAACTGGTACATACATAAAACGTGTTTCACTTGAAAATCAAATTGTATGTTATGAGCTGAAAGAAGCTGTTCCCCTGCTAAATGCACTTCGTATTATCGGCAGTAACATCAATCAGATTGCAAGGAAAGCAAATGAAATCAACAATATTTATGCAAGTGATATTGAAGAACTACGAAAGGATTACAG
>CALMXN010000120.1 GCA_937871145.1 uncultured Clostridia bacterium | reverse complement strand
ACTTCTTATATGGATTATTACATCAATGATTATAGTTTCTAAGAAGAAAAAGAATAAAGATAAAGCTGATGATAAATCTCTTCACGAGCATGATGAGCTTTTTGAGGAAGCAGACGACATTATCAAGCGAGCATTTTCAGATGACGATGAGGAATAATCATGAAAATAGTTATTCTTGATGCTGACACAGTAACAACAGGCGATATTGACTTATCAGTTTTCAATTCACTTGGTGATGTGACTATATACGGCTATACCGAAAAAGAAAAAGTCGCAGAGCGTATCGGTGTCGCTGAAGTTGTATTCTGCAACAAGGCGCCTATTACATCAGAAGTAATTAGGCAATGCCCCAATATTATATATATAGGACTTTTCGCAACAGGCTACAACAATGTTGACTTGAAGGCTTGTGATGAAAGAAATATAATTGTTACAAATGTTCCTGGTTATTCAACAGATGCTGTTGCACAGCACGTATTTGCTTTCATTCTCTCACATTACAGCAGAATAAACGAATATGCAAAAACTGTCGCTGACGGTGACTGGGTAAAATCAAAGCTGTTTTCTTATTTTAATATTCCTACCCAGGAAATCAGCGGAATGACTCTTGGAATTATTGGATTTGGAAGCATTGGTAAGAAGGTTGCGTTAATAGCACAGGCTTTCGGAATGAAGGTTTGTGTTTTTACAAGGACTGTTCCTGACCTTTATGATGATATTGAATTTGTATCGCTCAATAAATTACTTGAAGTTTCAGATGTGGTAACCTTACATTGTCCGCTTACTGAAGAAACTCAGGGACTTATGAATTATGAAAACCTTTGCAGAATGAAAAAATATGCGATTTTAATAAACACATCAAGAGGGCCTGTTATCAATGAGTCAGATTTAGACAGAGCACTCAAAGAAAAAATTATTTCAAAAGCATATCTTGATGTTATTTCTGTTGAGCCGATGCTCGAGGACAATCCGTTGAGATATAACAGAAACTGTATAATTACTCCTCATATTGCGTGGGCGCCTTTTAAGACAAGAGTTCGCCTTGTAAAAATTGTTAAAGAAAACTTTTTAGCTTTTAAAAATAAAAAACCTATCAACAACGTTAACAAAGGAAGTGTAGTTTAGAATGGTAAAACTCTCAGACAGAAAAAGAATAGTTGTAAAAGTAGGCACATCTACTCTCACTCACTCAACAGGTATGCTCAATATAAGAAGAATTGAACAGCTTGTTAAGGTATTGTCTGATCTTAAAAACTGTGGTAAGGAGATTATTCTTGTTACTTCAGGTGCAATAGGTGTCGGCTGTGGTAAGCTTGGGCTAAGAGAGCGACCTTCTGATACTCCTTCAAAGCAGGCTATTGCTGCTATTGGTCAATGCGAGCTTATGTACTTCTATGACAAGCAGTTTTCTATTTATAATCATACTGTTGCACAGGTTCTTATGACAAAGGATATTGTTGAAGTGGAAGAAAGAAAGCAGAATGCTATCAACACTTTCTCAAAGCTTCTTTCAATCGGTGCAATACCTGTTATCAACGAAAACGATACGATTTCTGTGGAAGAAATTGAATTCGGCGACAACGACACACTTTCAGCTGTTGTTGCTGACCTTGTCGACGCTGACTTGCTCGTTATTCTTTCGGATATTGATGGCCTTTATGACAAAGATCCTCACAAGCACACAAGCGCAAAACTTATCCCTGTTGTTGATAAGCTTGACGATAATATCATTTCACTTGCTGAAGGTGCTGGTTCAAAGCATGGAACAGGCGGAATGGTAACAAAAATTCACGCAGCACAGATTGCAAACAAAGCAGGAATTGATATGGTGATTATAAACGGAAATGATGCTAATCACCTTTACGAGCTTTTTGAAAACAAACCTGTCGGAACTTTATTTGCTGCAAACGGGAGTGATAATTAAATGAGTTATATTGAAGATTTAGGCATAAAGGCGAAGGCTGCAAAATATGCTATTGCTACTGCTTCTTCATTAGTGAAAAATGCTGCTCTTGAAGCTATTGCTGAGGAACTTCTTGCTTCTGTGAGGACAATTATTACAGAAAACGATTGCGACCTTCAGAGAGCAAGAGCAAACGGAATGTCACAGGCAATGCAGGACAGACTTATGCTTGACGAAAAAAGAATAAAGAATATTGCAAATGCTGTCCTTTCCCTCACAAAGCTTGAGGATCCTATTGGTGCTATTGACGGTGGAGTACTTCGCCCGAATGGACTGAGAATTTTAAAGACAAGAGTTCCGCTCGGTGTTATCGGAATAATCTTTGAATCCCGCCCGAATGTTACTGTTGATGCTGGTGCATTATGCTTAAAGGCAGGTAATGCAGTAATCCTCCGAGGTGGAAAGGAAGCTATCAATTCAAACATATGTCTTGTAAACATTATGAGAACAGCAATTGAAAAGGTTGGCCTGCCTGCTGACTGTATTCAGCTTGTTGAGGATATTTCAAGAGAAACCGCAACACTGATGATGAAGCTTAACGAATACATTGACGTTCTTATCCCACGTGGTGGTGCCGGACTTATTAAGGCTGTTGTACAGAATGCAACTGTTCCTGTCATTGAAACCGGTACAGGTAACTGTCACGTTTTTGTTGATTCATCAGCAGATTTAAAAATGGCTGTAGATATTGTTGACAACGGAAAAACACAACGTCCGTCAGTATGCAACGCTGTTGAAAGCTGTCTTGTTCACAAGGATATTGCAGAAGAATTCCTATATAAGCTTAAAAGACGCCTTGACCAGCATAAGGTTGAAATCCGAGGCTGTGAACTTACAAGAAAAATACTTGGCGATTGTGTAATCCCAGCAACAGAAGAAGATTACGCAACAGAATTCCTTGATTATATTATTTCAATAAAGGTTGTTAATGATGTTAATGAGGCTATTGAGCATATTCAGAAATACTCAACAGGACATTCAGAATGTATCGTTACATCAAGCCTTTTAAGTGCTGAAGAATTCCAGAAGCGTATTGATGCAGCAGCTGTTTATGTAAATGCTTCAACAAGATTTACTGATGGTGAAGAATTCGGACTCGGCGCTGAAATAGGTATTTCAACACAAAAACTCCACGCAAGAGGCCCTATGGGATTGCGGGAGCTTACAAGTATAAAATATTTAATCAACGGAAACGGACAAATTCGATAGGAGGTTTAGCAAAAATGGGAAGAAAGAAAAAAACAAAATATATTCCTGCCCCTACCGGTGAAGATCTTGAAAGAATTGAAGCTGGTGAAAAATTCTCGGACATAACAGCCGGGCCTGTTAAAAAAGCTATTTCAGGAGCATTAAATGAAGATATCAGCGAACTTGAAGAACTTACTGAAACTGAAGTTATTGAAGAACCAAAGAAAAAGAAAAAGTCTAAAAAGCGTCTTTTTTACTTCTGGACTGGAATTTTTGTAAGTGTAATGTCCATTATAGGACTAATCTTTACTGTAAATTTTGGTATCAATCAGATAAAACGTTTTACGGATAACACTGATCAGAAAAACGAATTCAAGAAGTATGTTTATCCTCTTGTTGTAATTGATTCCCCTACATTTGATGACAACAATGATCTCCCTAATGAAGTAATGCTTAGGGCTGCTGCCTGGAGCATAATCATTAATTATGATGAAAAACATTCAGAATACAAAAATGAGTATGGGCTTATTACTGTTCCTCAAAGTGACGTTGAAGTTGCTGCAACAAAGCTATTCGGCAAGGGCAGATCTTTCTCACATCAGGCACTTGGCGACGTGGCACTTTATTTTGAATATGATAAAGAAAAAAAATCTTATGTTCTTCCTATATCACCAAACATGAATCCTTATAGACCTGGTGTTACTGATATCAAAAAACTCAGTGATGAGAAATATGAGATAAAAGTTGGTTATTATCCACAGCTTCCTGACTGGATGCCTGAATCAAAGAAAAATAAAGCCGACAAGTATTTGATTTATACCATTGAAAAGAATGGCAAGAACTCAAAGATTATATCAATCAAAGAAGAAAAGAAATAATTAATCAAACAGAAAATAACATTAAAAAAGGAACCTTACAAATAAGGTTCCTTTTATTAATTCTTAATTATGTATAATATTCTGGTGGAATCACTCCTGACTAATTAATTTTTCTCAACTCCAGTAAGCTTGATAAATTAACATTCAAAAGCATCACTCCCAATCGTATTATTGAGATTTAATTCGCTGAATTGTTCCGAATACGCTGATTAAATATTCTGGTCTTTACTTGATTTATAGACACATTATATAATAATTCGGGATCTGATATTTTACTTCATTGGAACCACCTTTTCATTAGATATTGAAAATTATAATGTCTAACGCTGCATAGGACTCACCCTCATAATAAATTTTGGTAGCTTCCATCAATTTCTAACGATTAACCATCGGACTCTCTCCTAACTAAATTTTATCTTCCTTCGAGCCCCTTGTTGATTCACAACTTATAATGTTTAAACACATTTAGTTGAAACTTTGATGATCACAGACCATACAATTGTTTCTAATACTCAAAAGTTGTGCAAACCCTCAAGGATGCTCGGATCTGCTGCGGTTCTGTAGTATCCATTGGACTCGCTCCCTCTCTTTTAAATTAAGACCAGAAATGATTTAACTTTATGTGTTATTCTTTCTTTGTCTTTTTAAGGATTTTGTTTTTCCTTGTCTATAATATAACATACCTTTTATGCAATGTCAATAGTTTTTTTCAAATATTTTTAAAAAAGTTGTACACTTTATATTTAACAATATTGTTATTGACTTATTTATTTTTTATGGGTATAATATTAATGTTATACTGATAAAAATAACTGGAGGGCTGATTATGTCAGAAGAATTAGATTACACACCTGATTTATACACATTAGTTGATGAGGAAGGTAAAGAGCAGACCTTTGAAATGCTCGATGCACTTGAATGCGATGGCGAGAGATATTTTGCTCTTGTACCATACAGCGAAAATCCTGACGAACTCCTCGAATCTGACGGAGATCTTGTTATTCTTAAATCACAGATTGAAGGCGAAGAAGAAATTCTTGCTTCTATCGATGACGATGCTGAATTTGACAAAATCGGCGCTATGTTCATGAAGAGAATTGAAGAAATGTTTGAAGATTGCGGTTGTGAAGGCGATTGCGATTGTGGCGATGAAGGCTGCGACTGTGGCTGTCACCACGAATAAAACATAGGATTAAGTTTCCATTGATTTTATAATATCACGGTGATATAATTAAGTCATAGAAAAACTTTCTGCCTTGTACGATCAAGCATAGTTCATATAATCCAACACGATTATAACGGGATTCGGACTCTGGAACGGATTGCAGACCTCCCACCTTTGGTGGATGAAGGGAGTATGAAAACTTCAGGCTGTTTTACCCACCCTGCCTTGTGCGGGTTTTATATACTATGCGACGGCAAGGTGGTTTACATTAAAAAATAGCACTCTGATTTTTATCAGGGTGCTTTTTGTTTTGTTTTTTTAAAGTTATGTATGTGAAGGGGTGTAGTATCCTCTTATTCTTTATAAGTTTTTATAGGCGAAGGGTGCGGGGGCGACCGCAAAGCCACCGATATTTATAATTTTGTTGTATCAATACTTTTTTGTTTATGTCGCACACTATCGAGTTCTTAACCTGTTTATGCTTCTGCCCTTTTTTAAGTTAGCAAATTTTTAGTTTTGTATGCAAAGGGACGCGGGGGCGACCGCAAAGCCACCGAAAATCTATCATAATACTTTTTAGCTTTATGTCCTTTCTTGTCTTGATACAAGAAAGAACGAAAGAAAATCAAGTCAAATCCTCAAACACGTGAATCGCTGTCGCTCTCACAACTCGGATTTGACATTTCTGCACTCCGATAATGCTATTGAGTGACGGGCTCCAGCAAACACTATAATATGTTTAAGCCGCGCACTATCGAGTTCTTAACCTGTTTATGCTTCCGCCCTTTTTTAAGTTAGCAAATTTTTAGTTTTGTATGCAAATGGACGCGGGCAACCTCTTATTTTTTTAATATTTATTTGCGAAGGGTGCG
>CALMXN010000119.1 GCA_937871145.1 uncultured Clostridia bacterium | reverse complement strand
CTCTTGAAACTGCCAAGCAGGTCGTTCCGATGATTTACTGCTATTCCACTCCCGAAATTGCAAGGCACAACGGTTGGGTGAAAATTGGCTATACTGAACAGGACGTTAATACAAGGCTGAAACAACAGACACACACCGCCGATATCGAGTTTAAAAAAGAATGGGTTGGCAACGCTATTTTTGACGATGGTTCAGGCGAGCGATTTTCAGACAAGGACTTTCACGCCTATCTGCGTAAGCTTAAAATCGAAAATAAAAAAGATACAGAATGGTTCAATATAGAGCCAACTCCCGCTAAGGGAAAATTCAATGATTTCCGTGAGAGCAGAGGAATTTTGAAATCCCTCGATGATGTAATTCCATATACCCTTAGAGACGAGCAAAAGACGGCAGTCGATAGAACCGCTGACTATTTTCACAGTCATGAAAAAGGTGAATTTCTATGGAATGCAAAGCCTCGTTTCGGTAAAACTCTGTCTGTTTATGACTTTTGCAAAAAAATAAATGCACAGAATGTGTTGATTGTCACAAACCGCCCTGCTATTGCAAATTCATGGTATTCGGATTATGAGCATTTTCTCGGAACAGAATCTGGCTATCAATTTGTCAGCAGTACGGAATCACTAAAAGGAAAACCTCTTTGCATTACACGGGAGCAATATATAAACGGATTAATGGATGAACTTCATAATTGTATTGAATTTGTCAGCTTACAGGATTTAAAAGGTTCGATATATTTCGGCGGCGAATTTGACAAGCTGAAAGAAATTGAAGATATTAATTGGGATGTTCTCGTTATTGATGAGGCACATGAGGGTGTTGATACATACAAGACTGACGTTGCATTTGACCATATTAAGCGTAAATTTACCCTACATTTGTCTGGAACGCCATTCAAGGCACTTGCAAACGATAAATTTTCCGAACAGTCCATATTCAACTGGACTTATGCTGATGAGCAGAATGCAAAAGAAAAATGGAATGGTGACGGCGAAAATCCGTATGCAAATCTCCCAAAGCTAAATCTTTTCACTTATCAGATGTCAGAAATAGTTAAGGATGAGCTAAAACAGGGTGTTGAAATAAATGGTGAAACAGAAGAATATGCATTTGACCTCAATGAGTTTTTCTCAACAAACAGCAGTGGGAAATTCATTCACGAAAGTTCGGTTGATAAATTTCTTGACGCACTTACAAAGCAGGAGAAATTTCCGTTTTCGACAGATGATTTAAGAAAAGAGTTAAAGCATACTTTCTGGCTGTTGAACCGAGTTGACAGTGCAAAGGCACTTGAAAAGAAATTGCATTACCACGAAATTTTCGGTGAATACAAAGTTATTCTTGCAGCTGGTGATGGCAGAACCGATGACCAAACGGAAAATGCAAAATCCTTTGATAAGGTAACAAAAGCTATTGCTGAAAATGAAAAGACAATCACTATTTCAGTCGGACAGCTTACAACAGGTATAACTATTCCAGAATGGTCTGCTGTTCTGATGCTCAGCAGTATAAAAAGTCCATCTCTTTATATGCAGGCAGCTTTTCGTGCACAAAATCCCTGCCTTTTCAAAAACGGCAGCGAGTATTTCCGCAAAAAGAATGCTTATGTTTTTGACTTTGACCCAGCAAGGACATTAACAATCTTTGAGAAGTTCGCAAATGACCTTTCTTCTGAAACATCTGATGGGCGTGGCGATTCCGACAAACGAAAAAACAATATCCGTGAATTGCTTAACTTCTTTCCTGTTATCGGTGAAGATGAAACTGGTGAAATGGCCCTGCTTGACGCTGAAAAAGTTATGTCCATTCCACGAAAAATCCATGCACAGGAGGTTGTCAGACGTGGATTTATGTCGGATTTTCTGTTCCAGAATATTTCAAACGTGTTTCATGCTCCACAAGCTGTTATCGATATTATTCAGCAGTTTGCACCTGTATCCGAACCGAAAGCGAACTCTATTGTAAATGTTACTCCGCATACAGCAGATGAATTATCGCTTGATGACAATGGAGAGGTCTCGCTGTCGGATGATTATGTTATCGGAAAATCGGCGAATATGTTCGGCGAAAAGATATATAACAGCGTTCCAGATAAAATAAAAGAAGTTATTAGCCAGATTAAGGAAACGTCTGAACCGGCTAAAGCGGACGAACGGCTTGAACATCTCAAGCAGGTGTTTCATACACAAGCTGTTGCACCGCTGCTTGACACGGCAAAGCAGGAATATACTGGGAATCTCCGTACCGCCGACCAAAACAGACTTGAACGTAAGCTGAAAGACGATGCGGATAGAATTGTCGGAAAAGCCGTCGGCGAATATCACATAACAGAGAAAAAACTGGAAAGCGAGCAAATAAAAGCGTTAGAAGCTTGTATAACGCAGGAAGAAAAGAAAATCGTCGTTCAGGAATATCAAGAAAAACATACCATTGCCGTTGACACATTGAAGCAGAATTTAAGCAATTCAGTGGATACGTTTGTAAAAAATTCGGGCGAGGAAATTGTCAGAACCATTGAAACGTCAAAGAAAGAACAGGAGAAAAAGAGCATTGAAAGCGGCATAAAAGACCATCTTCGCGGCTTTTCAAGAACCATTCCATCATTTCTTATGGCATACGGTGACGAGAACGTCACGCTTGATAATTTCGACAACATAATCCCCGACGATGTTTTCAAAGACGTTACCAGCATCTCACTTGACCAGTTTCGCTTCCTCCGTGACGGTGGAGATTACACCGATGCTGATACAGGTGAACACAAACATTTTGACGGAAAACTATTTGAACCTGTTGTATTTGATGACGCAGTTAAGGAGTTTTTGCGTAAAAAAATACAGCTTGCAGATTATTTTGATGTGATGAATTCAGAGGATATTTTTGACTACATCCCACCTCAAAAGACAAATCAGATATTTACACCAAAGTGGGTAGTAAAGAAAATGGTGGATATGCTGGAGGAAGAAAATCCTGGATGTTTTGATAATTCCGATAAAACATATATTGACTTGTATATGAAATCGGGACTGTATATTACTGAAATTGTAAAACGGATGTTCCGTAGCGAAAAGATGAAAGAGCTGTTTCCAAACGAATCAGAGCGGCTCAGGCATATCTTTGAAAAGCAGGTTTACGGACTTGCACCGACTGAAATTATCTACAAAATCGCAACTGCATTTATTTTGGGGTTCGATGAAAGCGTTGTAATTACCACACATAACTTCAAGCAGGCTGATGCTCTTCCTTACGCTAAAGCAGGAACTCTAAATGAATTGCTTGATGAGTTGTATTCGAATATGTAGAAATATAACATTTAAGAATAATCTCCGCCCTGAAATAATAATTTTCCACCGCCGAAAGGGGGTGATAGAAATGGACAATGAAAACAATCTGAAAAATATCA
>CALMXN010000118.1 GCA_937871145.1 uncultured Clostridia bacterium | reverse complement strand
TTCTTGTTGGTTTCCTTACAGGAGTAATATTCAAAGCACTTCATAAAATTGATAAAACAAAAATTGCTTCATACGGAATATCAAGTCTATGTGGTGCATTACTGAACACAATTCTTTTTATGACTTGTATAGTAGTGTTTTTCTGGAAGAATGGCGACTTCCTTACTACTATGAAAGATTGGAAATTACCAACTGCAACTGCATGGAAGTTCTTGATTGCTTTTGTTGGAGTCAATGGTTTAATAGAAGCCTGTGTTACTTTCGTAGTCGGTGGTGCACTTGCAAAGGTGCTTGCATCAGTTAAAAAATCAAGACGATAATATAAATTTTCAGCCCTCACAAAAGTGAGGGCTTTTTTAATACTCATAAAACATAAAAGGCGGGATAGTTCCCGCCTTTATTTTATATATTTTCAAGTGATAATGTTGCAATTGCATTTAAATCAGATCCAGCTCGCTTTCCGGCAAGGTAATCATAATAGCCCTGACAGCCAATCATTGCGGCATTATCTCCGCACAATGAAAGTGGAGGAATGAATAGAGTTGCACCGTGTTCATTGCACGCTTTTTTCATAGCATTACGGATACCACTGTTTGCGCTTACGCCACCTGCTACTGCAATTTTCTTATAGCCAAACTCCTTTGCGGCACTCATTGTCTTGCTCACTACAATCTCGCAAACAGTTTTCTGAAAGGCTGCTGCTAAATCATTCTTGTTAATTTCAATGCCCTTTTGCTCGGAATTATGGACTAAATTTATTACAGCAGTTTTCAAGCCTGAAAAACTGAAATCATACTCACAGCCTGTTACCTTAGGGTGCGGGAGCTGGTATGTTCCAGGATTACCGAGCTTTGCTGATTTATCAATATGGACTCCACCCGGATATGGGAAGCCGAGAACCCTTGCTACCTTATCAAAACATTCACCAGCGGCGTCATCATGCGTTCTCCCGATAACTCTGAATTCGGTATGGGTTTTAACCTCAACAATATGGCTGTGTCCACCACTTACAACCAAGCATAAGTATGGTGGCTTTAAATCAGGGTGAGCTATATAGTTTGCGGCAATATGCCCAGCAATATGATGAACAGGAATAAGTGGCTTATTGCTTGCAAGGGCAAGTCCTTTTGCAAAATTAACACCAACAAGCAATGCACCGATAAGACCAGGCGCATATGTTACTGCTATTGCTTCAATATCATCAAGAGTACATTTAGCCTCGTCAAGTGAGCGTGTTACAACATCAAGTATATTCTCACAATGGCGTCTTGAGGCTATTTCAGGAACTACCCCGCCGTATAGCTTATGTTCTTCAATCTGTGATGAAATTATAGAGGATAAAACCTTTGTGCCGTCTTCGACTATTGCAGCGGCAGTTTCATCGCAGGAGCTTTCTATCGCTAAAATTTTCAAGTCATCAACCTCTTTTGTTAATTTTATAATAAATATTACAATTTGTATAATAAATCGACATTAAAAATATTTTGTCATTAGCACAGCATTTTCTGTCGGCTTTTCATAGAAGTCTTTTCTCTTTCCGACAGTTTTAAAGCCACATTTTGTATATAAATTCTGTGCGGGGGTATTGGATTCCCTCACTTCAAGTGTAATAAAAGATGCAATATTATTCAGATAATCGCAAAGGTCATTTATAAGAGTTTCGCCTATTCCCTTTTTGCGAAAGCGTGAAGCAACCGCAACATTGTTGATATAAAATTCATCAAGAACAATTCTTCCGTTGACAAAGCCCGCTATTTCATTATTATAATGAGCAACAAAGCATATTGCGGTATCAAGATGAAGTTCTTCTTCAAAAGCCTGCTGAGACCATGGCATAGAAAAGCATTCCGCTTCAATCTTCGCGACAGCTTCTATATCATCAATGGTAAGATGCCTTATTTCAAGCTTATCCTTTTGCAACATACCAGCTTTCTCCCTCATTAACGTCAGCAGTCATAGGAACATCAAGCTTTACAGCATTCTCCATTTCATCGTGGAGGATTTTCGAAGCTCTGTCCTTATCCTTAAGTGAAACTTCAATAATAAGTTCATCGTGGACTTGAAGTATAAGCTTTGCGTCAAGCTTTTCTTCCTTAAGCTTATCATAAACCTTGACCATTGCTATCTTTATTATGTCAGCGGCAGCACCCTGAATCGGGGCGTTCATTGCTGCTCTTTTGCCGAAAGCCTGGAGAATTTTATTTGAAGATAAAAGTTCAGGAATATATCTTCTTCTGCCAAAAATTGTTGTTACATAGCCATCCTTCATACCACCCTCAACAGTCTTATCCATAAATTCTTTTACATTAGGGTAGTTTGCAAGGTATTGTTTTATATATTTATCAGCTTCTGAAACAGAAACGCCGATATCCTGTGAAAGTGAAAATGCACCGATCCCATAGATTATTCCGAAGTTTACGGCTTTTGCGGCACTTCGCATTTCCGGTGCAACAAAATCCTCTGGCACACCAAAAACCTGTGCTGCGGTTGTGGTGTGAATATCCTTATTTTCAAGGAACGCCTTTTGCATATTCTTGTCGCCACAAGCATGTGAAAGAACACGAAGTTCAATCTGACTATAGTCGGAATCAAGCAAAGTATAGCCTTTTTCAGCAACAAAGAATTTCCGCATATTTCTGCCGATTTCTTTTCTGACAGGAATATTCTGAACGTTAGGTTCCGTTGAGGAAATTCTGCCTGTTCTTGTTTCCGTCTGCTTGAAAACTGAATGAACACGGCCGTCCTCACGCACAACCTTCAGCAAGCCCTCAACGTAGGTTGAATTAAGCTTTGTAAGTGTTCTGTATTCAAAAATCAGCGGAATAATTGGGTGCTTGAGATCGGAAGAGCACACGTCTGA
>CALMXN010000117.1 GCA_937871145.1 uncultured Clostridia bacterium | reverse complement strand
GCTCCACCTATTAAGTTTATAAAGGCAACGATAATTGATATAATCGCATCACCTTTTACAAACTTGGAGGCACCGTCCATAGCTCCGTAGAAGTCAGCTTCACGCTGAACATTTATGCGTCTTACTCTTGCGGTTGCTTCATCAATGGTTCCTGAATTAAGGTCGGCATCAATAGCCATCTGCTTACCAGGCATAGCGTCAAGAGTAAATCTTGCTGATACTTCGGCAACTCTTTCAGCACCCTTTGTGATAACAATAAACTGTACGATAACGATGATTATGAAGATGATAAATCCGACAACAGCGTTACCCTGCATAACGAACTGACCGAAAGTCTTGATTACGCTTCCGGCATTACCGCCGTTTCCAAGAATAAGTCGTGTTGAGGAAACATTCAGTGAAAGCCTGAATAATGTTGTGATAAGCAATAGTGAAGGGAAAATTGAAAACTCGAGTGTATCCTTTATATACATCGTGGTAAGCAAAATAATGAGCGATAATGTGATGTTAATTATAAGTCCTACGTCAAGAAGTGCTGGTGGGAGAGGAATGATAATCATTATTACAACTAATACAATTATCAACGAAAATGAATTCTTCAGATAATTCATTTATTTCCTCCCGATTTATTTGGATAAGCTGTTAATATTCAAGCTTCTTATTTTTCAAGTCATATACGAATGCGAGAATTTCAGCAACCTCGTGATAGAATTCCTCAGGAATTTCCTGACCTATCTCAACAGCGTCATATAATGCTCTCGCAAGTGGTCTGTTTTCTGTTAGTGTAATATCATGCTTTGAGGCAACTTCAATAATTTTAAAAGCTATTAAGTCTGCTCCCTTTGCGAGAACAAGAGGTGCGCGGTTCTTTTCTGGGTCATATTTTATAGCAACAGCAAAATGGGTTGGGTTCCTGATAACAACATCGGCATTCGGAACATCAGCCATCATACGAGCTTGAGCCATTTCCCTCTGCTTCTGTCTTATCTTGCCCTTAATCTGAGGGTCACCTTCCATCTGCTTGTATTCTTCCTTGATTTCCTGCTTGGTCATCTTTAAGTTCTTTTCATATTCCCACCACTGATAACCGTAGTCCAGTATGCCGACGAATATAAAAATTATTGAGATGGTCATAACAGCTGAATAAACTGAAGAGCATAAGTAAACTATTGCAACCTTAGGATCAATATCAAAAAAGTTGATTATCTCAACAAGTCTGCTTTTTATCTGTGAATAGATAATAGCCGATATTATTGCAAGCTTGATGAGGTTCTTGACAAGGTCGACTATTGCCCTCATTGAGAAAAGCTTTTTAAACCCTGACAATGGATTCAGTCTTGAAAATTTCGGCTTGACTGCTTCCATAGAAAACATAAATCTTGTCTGAATACCAGTGAAGATTATGGGTGCAAGAACTCCCACTATAAATGCAGGACCTGCAACAGTAAATACAATCTTCATTGCGTTCCTGAAAACATAATTAACAGTTTCCTGTGAAAGCTCTGTATACTTGCCCGACATATTTATAAAGCTTATTATTCCTTGGGCAAGATTTCTATATATGGAGTTTGAGAATATTCTTAAAGTTAAAAACATTACTACAATAAAAAGGGCTGACGCAAAATCGTTACTCGAGAAGACGTTACCTTTCTTTCGTTCGTCCTTTTTACGTTTGGGGGTGGCTTTTTCGGTTTTTTCACCTGCTGATGAACCTGCCAAGTATAATCCCCCCTAAAGACCCGTTTTACGCTATTATTTGATAAGTGACGGAAGTATCGCCGTCAGATTATCCATAAGCATCTTCATATATTTATCAATAGCGTCTGAAAGAGGTTCTGCGATAATGAAAAGCATAAACAACCCGAACAGAAGCTTAACCTGTATGTTTACCTGCATTACCTGTATCTGCGGAACTGCCTTCATAAGAATACCGCCGCAGAATTCCAGCAGAAGCTGTGCAAGTATTATCGGAATAGCAAGCTTCATTGCAAGTGCAAGGACTGTTCCAAAGTAATTTACTAAAACAACTGTTATATCAGGGTTGAAATTCTTCCATCCAACGGGAACAAAGTCATAGGATATTGCAAATATCTTTATATATGACAGATGACAGTCAGTAATGAAGAAGTACATAAGGAACATATATGTCATAATGGAACCGAAAAGAGGCATCTGAACACCACTTGACGGGTCATAAATCTTTGCCATACCAAGACCTGACTGCATATCCATCAGCTCACCGCCAACAAGTATTGTCGAGAGGAAAAGCTGTGTTACAAAGCCAAGTATTACACCGATTATGCCTTCCTTGAAAAATGCTACAGCAAGCATCGGTAAGCTGTCATAAGCTACGTGAACATTGTTTATTGCGCTCATTGCAATAACAATTGTCAATGCAACTGTTGTGCCTATTTTTACTATTGAAGGAATATTCTTTCTTGCAAAAATCGGGTTAAATGCGAATATTCCGAATACTCTTGCAAAGACAAGCAGATACGCCTGATAGTTATTCATCAGATCTTCAAAAGTCAAGCTATCGCCTCTTTCGTGAGTAGTTTACTTCCCGACTTTTGCCATCAGCTTGAAGATTTCCTTTGCGAAGTCTGCACAAGTGTCCATCATCCAGCCACCTGCTAAAAGAAGTATTAATCCAATAGCGATAAGCTTCGGGACAAATGTCAGCGTCTGCTCATGAACCTGTGTGGCAGCCTGAAGTATTGAAATAACAAGACCGATGACAATGCTTATTATAAGAATTGGTCCACCGACCTTTAAAATAACAAGAAGGGCTTCTTTGAATACAGATAAAGCCTGATCCTGTGTCATTTGCCCTTCCCCCTTTTTTATAAGTAGCTAATTGAATCCCGCGACAAGCGATCCGATGAGAAGTTCCCATCCGTTTATCATAATAAACAGGAGTAGCTTGAACGGCATTGATATCATCGCTGGCGGAAGCATAATCATACCCATCGACATCAGCGTCGACGCAACAATTATATCTATAACCAGGAACGGTATATAAAGTAAAAATCCTATTATGAAAGCTCTTTTTAACTCACTGATGATAAATGCAGGAACAACGACCTCAAGTCCTAAGTTTTCAGCAACATTATCCTTTGGCATATCTTTGTCAGCAAGTTCAAGGAAGAAGCTCATACTGCTTTTTGAAGTCTGCTTGAGCATCCATTCCTTAAGCGGTACTGAAGCTTTCTTTGCAGCCTCCATTGTGGAATATTCGCCCTTCTTGTAAGGCTCATATGCAACCTTGTCCATCTGCTTGAAAACAGGCGTCATTATAAAGAATGTCAGGAACATTGCAAGTCCGACAAGAACCTGATTAGGTGGCGTTTGTTGTATACCAAGTGCATTTCTTAAAAGCGAAAAAACGATAATAATTCGTGTAAAGCTTGTCATTAAGATAAGAAGTGATGGTGCTACTGAAAGAATTGTAATAAGAAGAACAAGCTCCAGTGTGCCGTTGTTATCTTTTACATTAAGAAATCCATCAAGGATATTGCCATCATTTTTATCAGTCTGCTGTGTAGTAGAGGTACTCGTTTTCGGAGCAGCCTGAGCATTAGCAGTAATTGTTTTTATTGAACATAGTGATATTACAATAACAATAACTGAAATAATAAGCATAATCAGCGGCTTTTTAATCTTCGACAAAATCTCAGCTTTCGTCATTGTCTTCACCGCCTTTTTTACGCGTTTTTGCAACAATAGCACTTGCAAGTGACATTGCAAAAGTCTGCTTTGATGCTGATTTCTTTTCTTCTAAAAGCTTTTCAATCTCATCCTTGTCAAGATCAGATATTTTAGTTAATTCTGCTGTGTAACACCAACGAGCATATATTTTCCACCGACTGAAACAATCATTACTGCCTTGTCAGCGCCAAGATTTGCTCTTTCGTGAACCTTCAGCATTCCGTTTCCGGAAAATTTAACTCTTTTGTTAAGCCAGTTTGCGCCGTAATATGTGAGAAAAATTAAAATCACGACACCTATCAATGAAAAGAGTATAGTTATTATTTCACTCATATTTATCCTATTATTTTTGATACTGTCTGAAGAATTCTGTCTGGCTTGAAAGGCTTAACGATAAAGTCAAGCGCACCGAGCTTGATAGCTTCGACAACCATTGATTCCTGTCCCATAGCAGAGCACATAACAATTTTAGCAGTTGAATCAATAGCTTTTATATCTCTTAGTGCTTCAATTCCTGTTTTGTTTGGCATTGTAATGTCCATTATAATAAGGTCAGGTTTTTCGAGTTTGAACTGTTCAACAGCCTGTTCACCATCAGCTGCCTCCGCAATGCTGGTATAGCCATTCTTGGTGAGGGTGTCCTTAATCATCATTCTCATAAAAGCAGCATCATCAACCAGAAGAATTTTTTTATCCATGTTATTTACTCCTTATCCCCTAAAGTATCCAAAAATTTTGATTTAACAATTTCTGTGACTCTTACAGCAAAGTTGTCGTCAATGACAACAACATCGCCTCTAGCAATTAAATGTCCGTTTACTATTACGTCAACAGGGGCTCCTGCCTGTCTGTCAAGCTCTATGACAGTACCCTGCGTGAATTCAAGAATTTCTTTTACCTTTTTCTTCGCTGAACCGATTTCAACTGATACATTGAGAGGAATGGTCATAAGAAGCTTCAGGTTGTCCTGTTGTTCCATTGGTAATACAGGTGTGCCAAAGTTTTCAAACTGATGAAGTTTAATACTTTGAACGTTGATAGGCTCCGGCTGTTGCTGTTGATAAACTGGCTGTGGCATTGGTTGCTGGTACATTGGCTGTTGATATACAGGCTGCTGATATACCGGCTGTTGCTGTTGCATCTGCTGAGGAACCGGTTGCGGGGTTGGTTGCAGAATTGGCTGTGGCATTGGAGGAGGTGTCTGCACAGCAGGCTGTGGTGCAACTGTTACAGGAGCAGCTTCCTCAGGGGAGTCATCAAGTCCCTGCAGCATTTTCGATGCAAGTGTTCTTGCAAGTTCAATTTGTATTATTGAAACAAACTCACTGTTTATTACACCATCTATCGTGAGATTAAAGCGTATTGCGACAACATAATCATCCGGCTTATAATTTTCGATTGTCTCTGTATTATCGGCATCTTTGATTTTTGCAACAGGCGTTGATATATCAATGGACTCGCCCAGGAATTCCGAAAGAGCTGTTGCAGCTGAACCCATCATCTGATTCATTACTTCGCATACTGCAGAAATGTTAAGCTCATCGAATACAAAGTCATCTGTTACTACAAGCGGAAGTCCCATCAGCTGATTGAGCATTAACTGAACATCAGACTGCTTGAGAATCATTGTGTTTGTTCCTTTGACTCCTTTTATGTAGTTAATCATTACATATATTGAAGGCTCAAGGTCAGGATATTTAAGCTCACTGAAGCGGACAATGCTGACGTGAGGAGTTGTAATCCACACCTTTGCATTCAGCAGATTAGAAACAGCCGTAGCAGCTGAACCCATACTGATATTTTCTATTTCCGCCACTGCACTTAGCTGCATTTCAGAAAACTGAACTTCTTTTGGGATCACTGCCTGATTACTCTGAAGATCATTACTCATGCTTCCCATCTACCTCAATTCTTAAAAGTATTATCCAGCCTTACGGCTTTTCTGTTGTTCTTTGCACCAAGTTTTCCATCAAACCACGGTGTTTCCCCAACTTTTACAACAACGTTATTAGTTATGTTTGTATTAAGAGGGATTATATCATTGACCTGAAGATGAAGAATATCCTGAAGGTCAACCTGCGTCTCGCAAAGAACTGCTGTCACATCAAGTTGAACGTCTTTAATTCCTTGAAGAATTTCTGCCTTTCTTTCTGTTTCCTTAAGAGGATCAAGACGTCTTGAGCTTCGAAGGCTCTTATCATTGAACTTTGCCATTATCTGCTCAAGATTCATAGCAGGAATACAGATTGAAATAGTGTTTTTAACATCCTTTATTTCAACCTCAAGCATTATCTGAATGATTATTTCATCCGGAGCAATGCTCTGAATAACTCTTGCATTGGTTTCAACACTTGTTATCCTTGTATTTATATCAATGAATGATGACCAGGATTCCTTCTGCATTGAACACATTTTTTCAACAATCGTACGAAGGAGCCCTATTTCTATTTCAGTAAAATCTCTGTTGATATCAACATAGGTTCCGTTACCGCCGAGAAGCCTGTCCATAAGCGTAAATGAAATAGGATTTGAAAGCTGCATTATCATAACAGTATCATCAATATCCTCATCATTTGTTTCAAGATCCAGTATTGCCATGAGTACATATTCAGGAAGAGCATTGCTGAATTCGTTATATCTCTGTTCTTCAAGCTGAAGAACATTCACCTTGCAGTAAAGCCTCAGCATTCCTGTGAAATAAGAAGACAGCAGACGTGAGTAGTTTTCAAATATTCTATCAATAACCCTCAGACGTTCCTTTGTGAATTTCTTCGGCATTCTGAAGTCATAAGGCTTTGATTTCTTTTCATTTTTCTGAGATTCAATTTCTTCAATAACCTTGTCTCCATCGGTACTGAAACTTCTCAGCAAATCGTCTATCTGGTTCTGGGACAAAACATCTGCCATCTATGTATCACCTCTCAATAAGGGTTATTTTGTAGCTTTAGTTGATGAAGAATCCGCCTTCTTAGGGGTTTCCTCCGGCGGAACGAAGTCTGTTCCGAAGTCCAGTTTAAGTAATTCATTAATGACACTCTGATCAGTAAAGTCAGCATCATTTCTTACAATAACTATTTCAACACGACGGTTTTTTGCTCTGTTGGCTTCAGAATTATTCGGCGCAACAGGTCTGAATGAACCATATCCTGCTGATATCAGTTTTTCAGGGGCACAAATTTTCTTATCTCTGAGGTAATTGCCAACACTAACAGCTCTTCCGCTTGAAAGTGCCATATCATCTATCTTTGATCCCGGACTTATGGCTGTATGTCCGCATACCTTTACAATCATTATCTTATCGTCAACAGCTTTTACTCCAGTTCCTATTGCAGTAAGAACCTTTTTGCCTGAATCAAGTAGTACATCACTGTCACCGGAAAAGAAAATATGATTCTGGAATTTAAGATAAACGTTCGCTTCACCTTTTTTTACTTCAACTTCTCCCTTAAGATTGTTGTCGTTAACATAATTTTCAAGGTATTGATATAACTGATCAAAGGTTTCAGGTAATTCCCCTTCGCCTAACTCATCAGTGACAAATGGCTTGTCAGAAGCTGAATCGGGATTTTCTGGTGCGACGATTGTGTTTGCGTAAGCTCCATGTGATTGAAAGGCTTGTAATATATATTGCCACTTTCCCTCATCAAATGATGAGCTGGCATAAAGCATAACAAAGAATGTCAACAACAATGTAACCATATCACCATATGTGTCCATCCAGTTGGCACCGCCTTCACCACCGGAGCTCTTTTTTCGTCTAGCCAAAAAATCACCTTCTTTTATTTTTTCATTCTAACATACTTCTTGTATAAAATCTACTTTTTTATACAACTTAACTGTTTTTAACATAAATTTTTAATTTTCTTTTGTTTCTTTTTCCTTTTTCTTACCTTTGTTCTTAGGAACCATAAATTCAAGCTTTTCCTGTATGTATCTTGGGTTAGCACCTGAAATTATTGCAAGTGCACCTTCTTCAACAATCTGCATGCACAAAAGCTCTTCTGCATGAATTGTTCTTAATCTGTTTGCAATAGGGGAAGCGATAAGATGGGCAAGAATACATCCATAGAATGTTGTAACAAGAGCAGTTGCCATTCCGGATCCAAGCCCATCGGCATTACCACTCAGGTTAGCCAGCATGTTTATAAGTCCGACAAGGGTACCGATCATACCAAAACCCGGTGCTACCGCCCCCATCTTGTCCCAGAATGCAGTGTTTTCTTCGTGTCGGTCACACATAAAATCTATTGCATCATCAAGCATTGCTTTTACTCTGTCGCTGTCGTTAGCGTCAACAATAAGCATAAGGCTTGATTTCATGAAAGGATCGCTGCAATCGTTTGCGCTTTCTTCAAGTGCGAGAAGGCTCTTGCTTCGTGCAATTTTTGCATATTCAACCATCTGGTCTATGTACTTATGTGGCTTGTATTTTTTAGGCTTAGCAAAAAGCTTAATCATTTTTGGTACGTTTTTAATTACCTTGAACGGGAAGGACATCAATAATGCACCAAAAGTTCCTCCGCATGTAATTGCAAGAGACGGATAATCAATAAACCCCGAGAGAGGGTCTCCTGATCCAATCATCCCATATACTACCAACCCTAAGCCTGCTAAAAAGCCGAGTATACCTGTTATGTTCATATTATATCCCCCGATTCATTTAGTATAAAATCTATTCCAAGCTAAAAAGCGAATATTCTTTATTTATTTCTTCCTCTGCATTTTATTTTATAATCTTTGGACTTTTCAATAACCTCATCCAAAGTTTCCTTAACAACATAGCTTCTTCCGCTTTGCATAGTAATAATTGTATCGGGTGCCTGTGAGATATTTTCTATAAAATCTTCATTAACAACAATAACCCTATCGTCTACTCGTGTAAGTTTTATCATATTTAGCCCTCATTTTATATTGTGTGGGAAGCCGTTTTACGGCTCCCCATCAATATTTAGTTTATTTATCTCTTAAGATTTACAAGTTCCTGAAGTAGTTCGTCTGATGTTGTAATAATTCTTGAGTTAGCCTGGAATCCTCTTTGTGTTGTAATCATATCAGCGAATTCCTGAGCAAGGTCAACGTTTGACATTTCAAGTGCACTTGAAACTATTTCACCTGATCCGTCATAACCAGCCTGGCAAACTCTTGGCTGTCCTGATGCTGATGTCTGCTGGAAGTATGAGTTACCAGCCTCTTCAAGTCCTGATGGGTTGTCAAAGGTTACAAGGTCGATTCTTCCAAGAACCATCTGACCGTGAACGCTGTGTGTTGCAGTAATAACACCATCATTACCGATTGCAAGGCTTGAAAGGTTACCAACTGTCTGCTCAGCAGCAGTTCTACCACCGTCAAGCTTTATTGTGCCCAGCATACCAGCAATATTCTCATAGTATGTATTGTCACCGTTGCCAAGCTTGATTGGTTTTGCAGCAAGATTTGAACCTGTTACTGCGGTTGTGAGTCCTGCGAAGGTAAGTGCTTTTGTATCGCCTGCTACTATTCCTTCAGCAGTATTTGCAGCATCTGCAAGAGTCTGAAGATCTGCGGCTGTGTATGAATCTGTTTTAACAAGTGAGAAAATAAGTGTGTCATCGTCCCACTCAGCAGAAGCTGTACCTGAATCTATAGTCTTATACTTAATATTGATTGTGTTACCGTCTTTACCATCTGCGCCAGCAGTAATTGTCATCTTGTCAGCTGCTGTAGCA
This sequence comes from uncultured Clostridia bacterium, assembly GCA_937871145.1. GTDB lineage: Bacteria > Bacillota > Clostridia > Oscillospirales > Ruminococcaceae > SZUA-444. Next base: position 15,196 of record CALMXN010000117.1, on the reverse strand, counting down.
CCGAATTCTACGTAGTTTGTTGAAGCAGCAGCTGTGTCAGCTGGAGCTGGTTCAACCATCATTGTGAGAGCACCAGTTGGTAGTGTGATACCACCGTTTCTGATTGCTTCGTCAACTGCTGACTGCAATGTTGCAAGGTCATCATATTTTGCCTGCTGATCAAATGTAACTGTAAGGTTATCCCCTGACATTGTTGCTGTCGGAGGTGTTCCGTGTACGAAGTTTATTGTGATGTTACCCTTGTCACCGACTGCTGTTGCGTTGATAGATACTGTTGAGCCGAGCAGCTGTTTTGAAGCTCGACGCTCTTCCGATCTAACATTAGGAACAACAATCTGAATTCTATCAGTTGATGCTGCCTGTCCTGTCGGGTCACCTGTGATACCAAGAACGAAATTACCCTTTGCATCAACAAGGTTACCGTAGTTATCTATTGCAAGGATACCTGCTCTTGTGTAGAATTTATTTCCAACTTTGTCCTGTACCTGAAAAAAGCCTTCACCGGCAATAGCTAGGTCAAGCCCGCTATCAGTCATCTGAAAGCCTGATCTTGACATAACAGTATCAATTGTACCAACAGTAACACCGTAACCAACCTGTGAAGGGTTATTACCACCGACAGTTGAAGTACCAGCTGTTGCATTCCTGATATTCTGATAATAAATATCACTGAATGTTACACGGCTTGACTTAAAACCATAAGTATTTACGTTAGCAATATTGTTACCGATTACGTCCATTTTAGTTTGGTGTGCAGTTAGTCCTGAAACACCTGAATATAGAGATCTTAACATTTATATACACTCCTTATAATTTAAGTTTTGTGCGGGCAGAAATTTTCTGCCTCATACTATACGATTTTGTATAGCATAAATGTCAACCGTGAATTTTACTCATCAAGCGGTCAGAGTAAAACAAGCTCCCTTTTCGGTCCAGCTCTTACATTATTACGGTTGAATCTATGTTTGTGAATACGTTGCCCAACATATCGGAGTCCGACATTGTTGTGATTACCTTGTTGTTTCTTACATTGACAACAAAAGCAGTTTTGTCAATCAGAACGAGAGTTTCGTTTGCACCCTTTTCCTGTGCGAGCTCAACAGCTTTATTCAGTCTTTCGAGCTTATTGCCCTCAGTCATATCTATACTGCGCTGATTAATTCTATCAAGTGCATGCTTGGAAAATTCAACAGAACCTGTGTTCTGGTTTAACTTTTCCCTTAATGCCTGAGCGAAAGCACTGCCCTGTGGCTTTGTGTTGTCCTGAGAAACTTTCTTCTGGGATTCAGGCTGTATCGGGGTATTGACTTTTAGGTTATTCAGTCTGAATTCGTTAATGTTCATAAGTTGTTCTCACCACATTTCTGTTAATCTTACTTCTAAGTGTCTGTTTCCGTCTTTGGCTTTTCAGTAACAACCTCCATAAGATTCTTTGTGGAGAATGTCTTTCCGCCGACTATGATTTCAAAGTCTGTTCCGTTCATTTTTACCGCTGTAACAACATCTGTTACCTTTTCCGTTTCGCCTGACTTGTTGACTGCTGCCATAGTAACAGTCTTTCCGACGAGTGATGTTGCAAAGGATGCATTAGCGAAATAGCTTAGTTGCTGCATCTGCTGTAATGAATTGAACTGTGCAAGCTGTGCTATGTATTCTGCATTGTCGGTAGGATTCTGAAAGTCCTGATTTTTCATCTGTTCTGTCATAAGCTTTAAAAAGTCCATCTGACCCAAAGCGCCATTACTTTCCTTAGCAAAATAGTCCTTGTATTTTTCATAGTTGGTCTGGATCTGGCTTGAACTGTTTATGCCGTCTGCCATAACTGCCCCTCCCTTACAAATTCTTTAACCTGCTGCTTGTTTTCCTCTGCTATACTCTGGCTGTTGCCTGAATATGTGTTGGAAGTCTGTTTCTGCTGATACTGTGCTCCTGAATCTGAATGTGAAAGATTGAACTGTCCAAGGAAGCTGTTAGTGTTTTCGTTAGGATTTACAATCATAACGTCCTTGACCTGTCCGTTGATTTCCTGAAGATTGGAAACAAGTGTCGGCAATCTTTCTGCAAGAAGTTTTTCTGTTGCAGAGTTCTGTGCCATAATGCTTACTGTGATTTCTCCACCACTCTTTACAAGCTTGATTGCTACTTCGCCGAGCTCCTGTGGTTTAAGCATAAGTGTAATTTCTTTTGTGTCTGATGTTATGCCAGTGTTTAGCTGATTGATTATTTGGTCAGTAATCTGCTTCTGAACAGGTATTTCAACGTTTGTTGCTTTAGCAACCTCCTGTGGAGTTGTTACCTGCTGCGGGGATTTTGACTGCTGTGCATAAGCTAAAAGGTCATCAAACTCTGAACTTTCCTTTGCTGACTTAACCTCATTTGCTGTGCCTGTACCAATCGCCTTTTGTGAAGCCTGTGCAATCTGTGAATCTGCTGCCTCATCAGTAACATTGCTTGAAACTACTTTTACATCTGCTGGCAATGACTGACTTTGCTTTGTTGCATCAACAAGCTTTGTGAGCATTTGGCTGACTTTTGAGAAGTCTGCCTGCTGTGTGTTTTCGGTAACTGGTGAATTGACTAATGGGATTATGCTTTCCGTAACTCCCTGTTCTGAACCTGCTGAAATTGTCACTGTAACATTGACCTGTGTCTGTGTGTTGATCTGTGTCTGTGTATTGATCTGTGTCTGTGCATTGGTTTGTGGCTGTGTGTTTACCGGGGTTGAGTTGTTTTTGATTTCCTGAACATTGACACCCATCATTGCAAGTACCTGATAAATAAGACCAATGTCAGTTTTTTCCTTTTTCCTGTCAAGCATTGAAAGGATGTTCTGTACCTTGTCCTTATCAGACATTGTCGGCTTAGAAACAAAAGTCATTATTTCGTCGGCTGTTTCAATAAGTGATAATTTCTGGTCATCTGTCAGCCCTGAAAGTTTTTCTGCGATATCTTCGGTTGAAGCTCCGTTCAAAAGCATAGTAAAGATTTCAGACATAAGCTTTGAAGTGGTATCGTCAGTATTACCTTCGCTGATTGCTGGGGATTGTGTTACTGCATTTGTCGCATTTGTCATCATTCCTGCAAGCATACCCATAAAGCCGTTTGAGTCACCCTTAACCTTCAAAGCACCTGTCTTTGCATCGGTTGTGAACAACTGCGGGGATAAGCTTACTGCTACATTCATATTTTCACCTCCTAAAAATAAAATATATATTCAACGGCTATCGCCGATGAAGGCAAATTAATGTGCGATAAAGCTACTGTGTGAAACAAATTCTTCTATGAAAAGCTCATTCTGCTTGGTTTCAACTTTTTTATATTCCTCAAGCTGTTTTTTCTCAAGCTTTTCATATGAGTCACATTCTTTTGTGATTTCTACAACAACATCAAGCTGTTCTTTGATTTTCTTCTGTTGTAGTTCTATATTAATTTCAAGGTTCGCTATATTTTCAGTAATGCTGTCAATGTATCTTTTGTGGAGCATTACGTGCTGTGGAGAAAGCCCCTCGTTTATTCTGTCTGTCAGCTCAGCATTTTTATCTCTTCGGGCATGAATAAGGCTATCTTTTTCATCATACATCCCCTGAAGCTGTTTTCTCATATCGCTGAGAGTATTCTTTTCTTTTTTCAGGAGCTGTTCCTTATAATTCTGTAGCTTACGCAATGAAAACTCAAACTTCTTCATATTCTACCTCTTTTATGAAACTGCCTCTTCCATTAATCTGACAACTTCATCATAGGAAAACGCCTCGCCTACCTCTTGAGTCAGGAATTTATTGATTTTATCCATCTTTGAGATTGCTTCATCAAGTGCCGGGTTTGAACCTGATTTATATGCACCGATTGAAATAAGGTCAAGGTTTGAATTGTATAATGACAACAGATTACGCATTTTTGAGGCAACGACCTGTTGTTTTTTATCAGTAATTTCACTCATCAGACGGCTGATACTCTCAAGAATATCAATAGCCGGATAGTGATTTCGGAACGCAATCTTTCTTGAAAGAACGATATGTCCGTCAATAATACCACGGACGGTATCTGCTATCGGCTCGTTTGTGTCATCACCCTCAACAAGAACAGTATATATTCCTGTTATTGAGCCTTTTTCAAAGTTTCCAGCTCGCTCAAGGAGCTTTGGCATTGCACTGTAAATGGACGGAGTATATCCTCTCGCAATAGGTGGTTCACCGATTGAAAGACCGATTTCACGCTGTGCCATTGCAAAACGCGTCAGTGAATCCATCATAAGAAGAACATTCTTGCCCTTGTGACTGAAATATTCTGCGACAGCCGTAGCTGTCTGACAGCATTTACTTCTCATCATTGCTGGCTGGTCAGAGGTAGCAACAACAAGTATTGAACGTGACATTCCCTTTTCGCCAAGATCCCTGTCGATAAATTCCCTTACTTCACGGCCACGCTCGCCGACAAGTGCAATAACGTTTATGTCTGCCTTGACTTCCTTCGCAATCATTCCAAGAAGAGTCGATTTTCCGACTCCGGAGCCAGCGAATATTCCCATTCTCTGTCCCCTGCCGATTGTGAGAAGTCCGTCAATTGCTTTAACACCCATTGGGATAATATCTTTTATAGGTGGTCTTGTAAGTGGATTTACCGGAATACCAGCGATTGAAAAGCTGTCGGTCGTCTGTATTTCACCTTTTCCGTCAATAGGGTTCCCTATAGCGTCGATAATTCTGCCAATAAGTTCTTCACCGACGTTGATTGTGAGCTTGCCCCCTGTATTGTCAACAATACTTCCAGGGCCGACGCCCTCTATATCTGAATACGGCATTAAAAGAACCTTGTTCTGATTAAAGCCGACTACTTCAGCGAAAATATGGCTTGTTTTTTCACCCTTGTGATATATTCTGCAGACATCACCGATGTTGCAGACAGGACCTGTGGACTGAATTGTTGTTCCGACAATTTTCTCAATCTTGCCCATATATCTGTAAAAGTCACCCTGAGCTACTTTTGAGCGCATGCTGGAAAAATCCAATTCTTTCACTCCCTGCTATCTATATAAGTTTCTTACTTGCATTTAAAACTTCCTTTAGGAAGTCAAGCTGTGTCGGTACTGAAGCGTCAACAATTTCCTCATTATCATCAAGAATGACTGTTCCTGACTGTGCGTCAGGGAGAATTTCAATTTCAACATCAGGAATATTGCCGGCAATTTTCTTGATAAACTCCTGGTCTGTTACAACGGTTTCATCAATATCGCATTTTGCAAGGCTGATTTTCACATAATCTGAATTCCTGAAGTTCTTGCAAGCCTGTTTCACTATATTGAAGATAACGTCCTTATCAGTCTTGATTTCAGAAAGTGTAATCTTCCTGGTCATTTCATATGCTGTATCTATAAGGTCGTTCTCGTTGTCGATGTATATTGCTTCTCTTTCAGAATTAAGCTGGTCTAAAATTTGTTTTACTGCATTAAGCTGACTGGATAGCTCTTCTTGCACGATACGCTTGCCTTCCTGAAAGCCTTGTGCGAATCCTGAGTTTTTTGCGTCCTGCTTGATTCTTTCAGCGTCGTTGTTTGCCTGGCTTAGCATTGCCTGTGCATGAACAGCTGCATTATCCAAAATTTCCTGCTTTTCATATTCAACTCTGGCGAGTTTTTCACGATAATTCTGTTCGAGGTTTTGCTCAAGTGCATTGAATCTTTCTTTTAAGTCAACTTCAGAAAGTTCCCCGTCATCATCAAACTGAGCAGTTTTCTGTCTTACTATTACTGTGTTATCAATGGAAACTACTCCGCTGACGTTTATTCCCTGTGATGATTTTACTACTCTATGCAATAATTTCATCCTTTCCACCCTTGCCTATTACAAGCTCGCCTTCTTCTTCGAGGCGACGGATAATAGCAACAATTCTCTGCTGTGCTTCTTCAACATCACGAAGACGTACATTATGCAGATACTCTATATCTGCCTGTATGCTTTCCTGCATTCTCTGTGGCATATTTGCGTAAAGAACAGCAGTAACATCCGGGCTTGTACCCTTGATAGCAACAGCAAGGTCCTTTGAATCGACATCCCTGATAAAACGCTGTATTGATGATTCGTCGAGAGTAAGGATATCCTCGAAGACAAACATCTTCTGCCTTATATCATTAACAAGATCAGGATCTCTTACAGTCAGTTCATCGAAGATGAATTTTTCTGTTGATCTGTCGACGTGGTTAAGAACATCAGCAATATAATTTATACCGCCGACCTCTGCCATATCGGTTGTAACAATTGTTGAGAATTTCTTTTCAAGTGTAGCTTCAAGTGCTTTAATAACTTCTGGTGATGCACTGTCCATTTTAGCAATTCTCTCTACTACGTCAACTCTCTTATCCTTCGGGAGTTCAGACAATACCATTGATGCCTGATCTGCACGGACATAAGAAAGTATGAGTGCAATTGTCTGCGGATGCTCATTCTGAACAATAGCAAGCATATTCTTTGCATCTGCTTTTCTCATAAAGTCAAAAGCCTTTACCTTCAATGACTTTGTGACTTTATCCATAAGCTGTTGCGCTGAGTTTTCGCCAAAAGCTTTTTCAAGAATATCACGGGCATAAGTCACGCCACCCTCGGTAATAACCTTCTGGGTAAGACAAAGCTCATAATACTCGGTGAGAATGTCGTCGGCTGTGGAAATATCAATGTATGCAAGCTTTGAAACCTCATATGTAAGCTTTTCTATATCCTCTTCATTGAGGAACTTATAAACGCTGGCAGCATTTTCTGCTCCCATAGCCGCAATTACTGTCGCAGCACGCTGTGCACCTGTTATATCATCAATATTAGTACTTACAGGCATTTATTTTCCACCTTCTTCACGAAGCCAGCTCTTCAGGAGCTGAGCCGCAATTTCCGGACTGTTCTTTGCAAATTCCCCGATTTCTCTCCTTATAACAGCTTCCTTTGTATCTGCTGGTTTATCAGAAAGCTTCTTTATATCAACTGGTGCAGGATTATTAGCTATCTGAACAGCTTTAATCTGCTCTTCAATCTTCTTTGCTTTCTTTTTGTGAGTTTTTCTGACAAGAATTGCTATTGTGAGAATTATTATAAATAGTAGTCCTAATATGGCAGCAGCATAAATAACAAACTGTTTTAATGACAATCCGAATATAAAGTTAGATGTAAGTGTTGGTACTTCGCCAGGCTTGTCCTGAAGTGCCGGCAGATTCTGAACAGAAACAAGCTCAGGCTTTGTTCCTGTTGCGTTTGCAACTGTACTGACGATCTTCTGCTGTTCATCATCAGAAAGTGTATCCTTATAAAGTACAACTGATACTTTTACATTTTCTACATATACACCGTTTTTCTCTGTCTGTTCTTTAAGTGTATTTACAAGATATGTAGTGCTCTTGCTTGATTCCCCCCAGGCTGCATTGCCTGATGAACCGTCCTGTGTAGGATATGTACCATCAGCGTTGGATTCAACTCCGACTACACCGTTTGGATCCTTGTCATTGCTCCATGCAGAGCTTTCATCCTGATGCTGTACAACACCGTTGTCACCAATAGATGGTGTGTACTTTGTGTTATCTGAAACCTTTTTGTCATAGTTGAATGTTGCATTTACTGATATTTCAACGTGGTCTTTTCCGTATGATTTAACTAAAAGAGTTTTTGCTGCGTTTTTAAGCTGTATTTCAAAAGCGTTCTTGAACTGAAGCCTTTTTGTCTCAAGTATCAGTGACTCTGAATCCTCGCTGTCTCCTGTTGCAATAAGAAGATTTGCATTCTGGTCACAAACTGAAACATTTTCTTCCTTCAAGCCTGAAATTGACTTCATTACAAGCCTTGTAATTCCGCTGATCTGGTTTGCTGTGAGCTTTACACCAGCTTTTAAATGTACAACAACTGATGCTGTAGGCTCACTATTGCTTGTGGAAATTACTGTGTTGCTCTGTTCTGGTATATCAAGTGTAACTATTGCCTTGTCTATTCCCTGAAACTCACCGATAGTTGCCTGAAGTCTTTCCTGCAACTGCATTTTTGCGACTTCTTTCTTCTGCGAGTCAGTGGTGAACATATTAACATTCTTCGACCATATATCGTAGCTGTATCCGCTCTTTGGATAGCCTTTGGTTGCAAGCTCAACCCTGAGCTTGTTTTCCTGATCCTTTGGCACAAGAATTGTTCCGTCTGATTTAACCTGTGCATCAACATTCATATCCTTGATCATTGATACGATCTCGGATGCCTCTGATTGCTCAAGGCTTGAAAACAAAACTGTATAGTTCGGCCTGTTCAGAAACATTGTCAGAACAACCGCGAATACTATAACCCCTGCAAGTACTGCAAGAAATGTTATCTTTCTCTTTTTCTCCTGTGACTTCCAGTACTGCTGTATAGACTTCAGTATGTTTGCTACCTGGTCTTTCATCAAGCCTAAACCTCCTGCTTATTTTCAAATTAATACTGAATTAGACGCTCATTCTCATAATTTCATTATAGGCGTCTACTGCTGTGTTCTTCATTGAAACAAAGGTTTCAAGTGCAAGCGCTGCCTTCTGCATATTAATCTGAACCGTATGGAGATCATCAATTTCACCAAGTGCAACCTTAATATTATCATCTTCGCAGACCTTCTGTGTATCCTGTGCATTTTTCAAAGCATCTTTGAATACATCAGCAAAAGAACCTTCGGATGAATTTGATTTTGGTGTTGACCCAACCTGTGAAGGTGTCTCTAACGGAGTAATTCCGCTCATTGGTACTATGTACATATATTTCTCCTTATTTTAAACGTATGTTATTTTCCTATCTGGAGTGCTCTTGAAGCCATTGCTTTTACTGCATTGATAGCAGTAATATTAGCTTCATATGAACGTGTCGCTGCCATTAAGTCAAGCTGTTCCTTTGTCTTGTCAACATTCGGCATCATTACATAGCCGTCCTCATTAGCATCCGGGTTTGTCGGATCATATACTGGAGTAAACGGTGCATCGTCTTTTACAACGGCTGCTACATTTACGCCCTCGTAATTTTCTTTTCTTTTCTCCCCAAGAATACTTTTGAAGCTTTTGCGTTCCTCAAAAACAACCATCTGACGCCTGTAAGGTCCACCGTCTGAAGTCCTTGTTGTCTCTGCATTTGCTATGTTCTGTGTAATGACGTCCATTCTGAGACGCTGGGCTGATAGTGCATTTCTTCCTATATCAAGTGAATTTAAAAAAGACATTCAAATTCCTCCGTTATCTTGTGATAGCTGTTCTTAGCATTGAAAATTCATTTGTGATTTTCCCCGAAAGAACATCATACTGATACTGTGCATCGGCAAGGTCCATCATTTCCTTTTCAACGTCAACATTGTTGCCGTCAAGAAGCTGGTTGGTTCCTTTTTCTTCTGTTATTGTTGTTTTGAGGTTCATATCCCCGTCATCCTGATTATGGTACTGATGGTATTTGCATTTATCTTTTAGTAAAGTGGAGAACTGAACACTTTTTGCTTTATATCCAGGTGTGTCAGAATTTGCGATATTCTGGTTGATTACTTTCTGCTTGAGCCAAACCGCATCAAGCCCCTGCTGAAGTAAACGGAATGACGAATTATTTAACAAAGCCATGCTATCATCCTTTCTCAAATCCGTATATTTTATTAAAAAAGTGTGAATTATTTATCATCAGATAATTTGCTTATTATATTTATTACAATTATACTTTATCCGACAGGGAATTTCAATACTTTTTTTGCTATTTGCTAAAATTTCCTGATTTTTGTATCGATTATTTGTTAAATGTGTTGCATTTTTTGTAAGATAAGACAAAAATAATACCCGACACCACTAATTAATGTCGGGTTGTGAATTATTTGTGAATAGGATTGCTTTTAATTTGTAAAGCAATCTTTAAAAGAACTGTTACAACGCTCGTTTTATACTTTTCCTTAAGGTTTAAAATTTCTTTTTCGCTAACATCTTCAGCAGAGACATACTTTGGCTGAAGCTGATTAAGTGCCTCAATAGAAATATATTTCTTGCACTTCTCGCAAGTACAGCACCTGAATCTTTCAAGGACTGTTACAAGGTTTTCCTCAATCAGATCTGAAATTATATTTATTCCCACTGTTTTCGGAAGAATAATATTTTCCGGAGCTTCGTCAAATTCTTCACCCTTGTGTGTGTGTCTGTTTAATATCATTTCATCCTTGAATTCTTCATTAAGAATAGGATTTTCTTTTATTGTTGCATCTGAATTGGTAAGCAGTTTGAGAACATGAGCTGTCTTATTGGTCTTCTTGTTCACCTTAATTCCTCCCCATAAAGCTCGTCCACTACCCTGACATAATCCCTGCTCGCTTTAACACGCGGAGCGTATCTTACAATAGACATTTTATGAGCAGGTGCTTCTGCCACTGCTACGCTGACAGAAATTTTTGTTTTAAGAACAGAACTGCCAAGCTGACCTGCAACAATTGATGCAAGCTCTTCAACTTCTTTTGTAAGAAGTATTCTCTCATTATATTTTGTAAGAAGTATGCCTCTTAAGTTAAGCGACTTGTTGTAATATTTTTTTACCGCAATGATTGTATCCTTAAGCTGTGCAATTCCCTGAAGACTTAAAATTTCAGGAGTCATCGGGATAATCAGATCATTGCAGGCAATATAAGAATTAATAGTAAGAATACTCAATGCAGGTGGTGTGTCTATTACTATATAGTCATAAAACTTCATTATCGGCGCAAGCTTTTCCTTCAGGAGATATTCTCTTCCGACTGAAGAAAGTTCAAGCTCAAGCCCGCTGAGAAGAATGTTTGAAGGTATGACATCACAGTTGTTTGTTGTCTGTATGGCCTCATGTATAGACACCTTCCCCAACAGAACGTCATGTATAGTATATTCATCGTCGTCGGCACCAAGGCTGAATGACAAATTACCCTGCGGGTCCAGATCGATTGCCAAGACCTTTTTCCCCTTTGCAACAAAAGCCCCACAAAAAGCAGCAGCTGTAGTTGTTTTTCCTACGCCACCCTTCTGATTAGTAAAGGTGATTACTTTTGCCATATTTCCTCCGTATTTTTAATAGTAAGTTATCTTGTGTTTAGTATGTTTTTTATTATATCAAGTGATTCACGTTGAACGTTATTTATATATCTTGCAAGAATTTCCTCTTCACGGTTTTTAAGTTTTATAAACTGACATCCATAGCCTTCAACCTTGTTATCAGTTTTCTGAATCCGTAATATCTTTGACGAAAGATCAAGCTCTGTTCCAAAGGCATTGAAACTCAGAACAATTATGTCGCCTGCTCTGAAGTCATAAGCACATTCAAGGAAAACCCCGCCAATGTTGATGTTCTTAATTTTAGCAGAAACAGGGGTGTCAAAAACTGTGTCTTCTTCGCCCCTTGTCATGATTGATATGCTTGCATCAAGATCGGTTGCAAGCTTATAAAAACGTCTTCTTTCCTCAAGAACTGTGCTTGCTGTTCCGACAGTGACATTAAGCTGGAATTCTGTGCATACATCAATTTTTGTATTGTATTTTACTCTGTCGCCGTTTATATAATAGAATACAACCTCAACCGGCGTGTTCTTTGGGATTTCAGGTATATTAGCGCTTTTTATCATTACGCTGAACAGTTCATCCTTATGGTCAACAGGCATGACATTGAAAGTTTCCGATGAAACTATCAACCCATTCTTAAAAGAATAGACATCAACTTTAATAATTTTTCTTTTATCAATCATTTGTGGTGTCAACTCCTGTTTTTATCTTTTAACTACAAAATACAGTAATTCTATCATATTTTTAATTATATCTTATATATGATTTTTTTGCAATATCTTATAGAATGATTGTTATTTTTCATAAATGTAAGTGTGCTTTTTTGTGCAATAAAAAACAATAATTCACCAGTACTATACAATGTTTAAATTTTGTTATATAATATACATATAAATTATTTCAGGAGATTATTATATCAAATAATAAACAATACATATATGTGGTTCTGACACAGACCGGCACCATGGTGTCAAAGACAATTAAAGCCTTCACGAGAACACCTTTTAACCATGTTTCCATAACGACGGATAAAGAACTAAGTGAAATGTTCAGTTTTTCCCGTTTCAACAAGTACCGTCCTTTGCCGGCTGGTTTTAAGAATGAAAGTATACATACAGGTGTATATGGGCTGTTTTCATCAATACCATGTGAAATATACAGCTTTGAAGTAACCGATAGTCAGCTTAAAAGATACAACGATCTTATTACCCACTTCAAAACAAAGACACAGTTATATTCCTATAACCTGCTTGGACTTCTGACTGTGCCGCTTGGTATACCTTTAAAAAGACGTACAAGATTTGTATGCTCACAGTTCGTGGCATATATGCTGACCTATTCGGGAATAGCAAAATTCAATAAGGATATTTCACTGATAACTCCCGATGATTTCAGATATCTGAAAAACGCTACATTACTTTATTCGGGTGATATGAAGCAATATACATACAGCAATATTTCTCAGATTACTTTATAAAGGATATACTATGAATAAGTTTATTATTCCGGATATTAAAAAACTCCGGAAAAAATACCGATTGCGTTTTCTGGGTGGACTTATTCCTTTTTTACAGTTTAATTTAGTTGTGGTTCTCATGGCTTTAATCAACAGAAAATACCTGAGCAATGACTTCCCGCCAAAAATTCTTAAGATTTGTTTAATTGTGGGTTGCTGTGCAACATTTCTCTATTGCTTATCAGTTTTTCTTCTCTGCCACAGCCTTATCAAAGCGCATAAGAAAAATACCTTTATTGATATTTTATCAAATTACTTAATAATAAGCTGTCACAAAGAAACAGTGATTAACCGTTTTAAAAAAATATATTACAAAAATCTCTACATTATTAAATTATCTGAACTTAAATCAATAACCCTCAAGAAGCGAAAAATTATTATTACAGGCAAAATCCGGATGATTAACGATAAAGCAGAAAGACTCCACTATACAACAGACGAAAAGGGCAATGTCAGGTTTGATGTATGGTGGTATAATTATAACTCAACCGCTGAGCTTGAAAAAATTGATATTCACGATGTTTATAATAATCCGTCAAGGGTAGTGAAAATGATACGACATGCTTGTTCATTTGAAAAGGCGCGTCTTGAAAACAGAAGGAAATATCACGAACAGATGCTTCGCCTCGCAAAAGCTCCTGTCAGACGTGAAAGACGCCTGAGGACAGAAATTTTCAAGAACAAATAACCGCAGTACATTTATAATAGTACTGCGGTTTGTTTTATTATTTGCATTTAAGCAATGATTTTGCTAATGCCTTACCCATAAGTTCACCTGAATATAAAGCCTCGTCAAGTGAATTCCCGTGGGAACCCATTTCAAGAAGAATTGAACCTGTTGTCAGATCCTGATTATACTTTCTGTAATCAAACAATACCGGTCTTGTGATACCTGGATAATCCCCCTCAAGCTGTTGCTGGAGAAGTGATGAAAGCCTGAAATTCTTCATATAGTTCGGCATATTCATCGTACCGTCATCACAGCCTGAAATAATCATAATCTGTGCGGCCTGCTTGCCGTTGATTTTAGCAACAGGTGCACTTCTTACACCATCCTGTGTCTGAATTGCATCACGATGAACATCAAGCACAACCTTAATTGACGGATATTTTTTAAGTATGTTTCTTACTGTTATTTCACTTCGCTGATATGATCCGTTGTATGAAGGATAATCGTGTACAGTCTTGTCGTGGATAACGCCAATACCTGCGGCTTTCAGCTCTGCTTCTATCTTATCACCGACAGCTACAACATTTTTTGAATTGTCGGTAGTCCTTGAATGAAAGCTTGCATCATAAAAATCCCTTGTGTATGGCTCATAGCTTTCTGTTGTGTGTGAATGCATTATGAGAACCTGTGGCTCGCTGTTCAATACTATTTTAAAGTCAGGCAAAAGCTTGCTTTCGGCAGTAAGCTTATTATTTGCAACGCTTGTGCAGTTTCTGACCTGACCTCCCGACGCAAGATTTATGTATTGTGCACTACTGTATTTTGTGAAGGAAAGCTGTTTTATCAGACCACTGTGCTTTTCCTGACTTGTCGGATACGGCAATGCTCCGCCACCACTTGAAGATGTCTGTGGGAGAGGCTTTGCTGCTTCCTCAGGTGCAACCTTTATTTCTTGCTCCTGCGGTGCCATATCAAGACTCCATAATGAGCCTTCAGAAACGAACTGTTCACCGTTGACCTCAAGACTTATATTGTTATTCACAGCAACATTTTTATCTTCAGTTTTTTTGTCAGCTTCACCGACTTTTATGTTAGCACAGAATAATGTTGCTTTCTTTGTAACCCTGTTGAATGCAGCAGACGTCATCGCAAAATATACAGTAACCGCAGGTATAGCAATTACTGCAGTAATAACACTTATTACCTTTGCGCGTTGTCTTCTTATACTTTTCATATTAACACTTCCTCGCATAATTGATATTCAAATATATGCGGGAAATACTTAGAAAATACTATGATGGATAACAATCTATATTAATCATATATTTGCTCTTGTATGTAATACCAGTTTCTCCCGAGCTTTTCTATTTTGCCATATTCTCCTTCGGCTCGATACTCTCTTTCTTCTATATCCTCAGATGAATATACCACCTTACTGCTCCTGCTTGTCACTATCTCATTGAAAAACTTGAAGCTAACTGTTATGCCACTTTCATGCTTTTCAACTATTATTTTACCATCCGCAGATACAAAAGATAAGTACCATGGAAGTTTTACTTCTTTGTCTATATACGTAACGTCAGATTCTTTTATTTCTTCAACTATTTTATCACGGACTGGTTTAAAACAATAGTATTCTATCCTTAATCTATATTCCTGAACAGGCAAAACAGTCACAAAAAGAAAAGTTGCAAGACTGATTATAAATGGAGTAATAGCTTTAAACTTATACTTTCTAAACTTACGTATCCCATCAACAAAAAAGTATATTAGCAATACAACTAATACAATAAATCCAAAAGCATAGAAGATAAGCAACGGAAAGACGTAATTAAAAACTTCATTGATAAACCATCTTGCCAGTACGCATATTGCGAAGAATACATATGCGCTTGTTCTGCTTTGCCTCATATTAGTTTCCTCCCATATAGTATTTTTTACCATAATATCATATAAGTTAAAAAATTGCAAAAAAATAAAAGCCACA
>CALMXN010000116.1 GCA_937871145.1 uncultured Clostridia bacterium | reverse complement strand
ACACGACGCTCTTCCGATCTGAGGATATTCTCAAAGCCCTAAAAAGAAAACGAATATAAAAAGCCATCATTTTTGATGGCTTTTACTTATGTATTTTTACTTGAATAACCTATTATCTTTTTCTTCTCCTTATAAAGCTGTCGCTGACTTTCAAGTGTTGTCAGTTTCTGTGCATCCTTTGCTGTTAACTTATCTTCACTCCACATTGCATACTCAATAGAAAGTGTTTTTTTATCAATAACAACTATCCAGTTCCCTTTTATATAATCCTTTGAATCTTCATTCATATACATAGATGCTACTATTTTGCCGTTTACGGTTGCATCAGCATTTCTGTTATTATTTTCATTAGATACAAACACCAGCTTCGTATCAAGCTTTACATTTGCATTAGATACAATTTCACGATGTGTGGAAAGCCAGTCCTCCGCACCATTATAAACCTTGCCAGCATAGTCATTAGCGTCAATTATTTCAGAATCTTTGTTGCTTGAATCAATTGCTCTGATTATAAAAAAAATTACTGCTCCGATTATTACAAGAAAAATTAAAAATCTGATGACTGTACTGAATTCAATACCCTTTCTCATCATCTTCACCTTTCTTTATGATCAATACTATAATTTTACTACCCTTTCCATATAATGTCAAACAAAACGGAGTGAAATATTGTACAAATATTTGTTACATGTATTGACAATTAGTTCAAAGACGGATATAATTGCTTTAATACATAAAAGCATAAACACATTAAAGCTTTTACTTAATAAATCAAAAAGGGGCTTATATATGGTTAAGTGGCTGATTCTGATTATTTACTTCTGCTCAATGATTGGAATAGGATTATATTGCAGAAGAAGAATTCGAAATGTTGATGATTTTGTTCTCGGTGGAAGAGGTCTTGGTGCCTGGTTTTCTGCATTCGCGTATGGTACTACATATTTTTCAGCAGTAGTGTTCATCGGTTTCTCCGGTCAGTTTGGCTGGAACTTCGGTATATCCGCATTCTGGATAGGTATAGCTAATGCTATTATCGGAAGTATGCTGTCATGGGTTATCCTTGGCGAAAAAACAAGGCGTATGACAAAGCACCTCAAAACCTCCACTATGCCTGAATTCTTTGAAAAAAGATATAATTCAAAGAGTCTGAAAATTGCTTCTGCTTTAATAGTATTCATATTCCTGATTCCATACACAGCTTCAGTTTATAATGGATTGTCAAGACTTTTTGAGTCTGCATTCAATATTGACTATACTGTATGGATAATCATAATGGCAGTTCTCACAGCAGTATACGTTATCCTCGGTGGTTATATGGCTACTGCAATCAACGACTTCATTCAGGGTATTATAATGCTCGGCGGAATTGTTGCTGTTGTTGTCGTAACACTTTATAACAAAGGCGGTTTATTCGCCTCAATAGATAAGCTAAGTGATATAAGCGATAAAAATATTCCACTTGGCTCACTTGGTTCGCTTTTCGGACCTGACCCTATAAATCTTCTTGGTATTGCTATCCTCACCTCACTTGGTACATGGGGATTACCACAGATGGTACATAAATTCTACACAGTAAAAGATAAATCTTCAATGAAAAAGGGAACAATCATTTCAACGATATTTGCTCTTATTGTTGCTGGCGGAAGCTACTTCCTCGGCGCTTTCGGAAGATTATATGTTAAGCCAGAAGATATTACACCAGAAGGTGGCGGAAAGCTTATTTATGATAAGATAATACCTTCACTTCTTCAGTCAGCTTTGCCTGAAATCCTTATAGGAATTGTTATTGTGCTTGTTCTTTCAGCATCAATGTCAACACTTTCTTCACTTGTAATCACGTCAAGCTCAACTCTGACTCTTGATTTGATTGAACCTGCCGCAAAAAAGAAATTTTCAGAAACGAAAAAAGTTCTCATTATTCAGGTGTTTATTGCTGTATTCCTTGCTATTTCAGTAATAATTGCTCTCAACCCGAATGCATATATTTCAACACTGATGTCAATATCCTGGGGCGCACTTGCAGGAGCATTCCTTGCACCGTTCCTTTACGGCTTGTACTCAAAGAAAATTACAAAGCCAGCTGTATGGGCAAGCTTCATTGGCGGTATTTCTATTGTAATTGTACATATGGTTCTCTTCAGCCTTAATTTCTTCCCAGCACTTGAAACTAAGGTTAAAGACTTACACTGGAAGGTTAATGTTCTTTCACCAATCAATGCAGGAGCATGTGCTATGCTGCTCGGTCTTATCATTGTTCCGATTGTAAGTGCCTTTACTAAGGTCAAGGACAAGGAACACGTTGAACAGGTTTTTGAATGTTATAACACTAATGACTAATATCCTCGCTGACACGCCATGGGAATTTTCCTGTGGCGTTTTGTCGGTTTATGCATAATTTGCACTTGTTTTTATATAAATTGAGGTATATAATATATTTATTGATTTAAAGGAGCGAAGTAAAATGTTTTTTCAAAAAGATATTGAAACTATGCCAAGAAAACAGATTGAAGAGCTTCAGTTAAAGCGACTGAAATGGCTCGTGCAATATTGTTCAGACAATATTCCTTTCTATAATAAAAGATTATCAGAAGCTGGCGTTACAGCCGAAAAGATTAAATCTATATCAGATATTCAGTACATACCATATACAACAAAAGATGATATCCGTGATACATATCCGTTCGGTCTGTTCGGACAGCCTTTAAAGAAAATTGTAAGAATTCACGCATCATCAGGCACAACAGGTAAGCCAACTGTTGTAGGATACACAAAACAGGATTTAGAAAACTGGTCTGACTGTATGGCAAGACTATGTGCTGCTGCTGGCGCCACTGATGAAGATATCGTTCAGATTGCTTTTGGCTACGGGCTTTTCACTGGTGCTCTCGGACTGCATTACGGACTTGAAAAATTAGGTGCAACTGTTGTTCCTACTTCAAGTGGTAACACAGAAAAGCAGATTATGCTTATGCAGGACTTTAAGACTACTGCTCTTGTTTCTACACCTTCATACGCACAGTATATCGGCGAACTTGCAAGAGATATGGGTGTTATTGATAATATTCACCTCAGACTCGGCTTGCTTGGTTCTGAGGGCTGCACAGAAGAAATGAGAACTCAGATTGAAAAGTCACTCAATCTCTTTGCAACAGACAACTACGGTATGAGTGAACTTATGGGACCTGGTGTTTCAGGCGAATGTTACCTAAGATGTGGTATGCACATCAATGAAGACCACTTCCTGCCTGAAATCATTAATTCAAACACACTTGAAGTACTGCCTCGTGGTGAGGTCGGTGAGCTTGTTATCACAACTCTCACAAAAGAAGGTATTCCTATGCTCCGTTACAGAACAAAGGATATCACAAAGATTGATTATGAGCCTTGTAAGTGCGGAAGAACCTTTGCAAGAATGGCAAAAGTCATGGGCAGAAGCGACGATATGCTTAAAATCCGTGGCGTAAATGTATTCCCTTCACAGATTGAAAGCGTTCTTATGAAATTCGACAGGATTGCTCCACATTATCAGCTTGTAGTCACAAGAGCAAACTACTCTGACCACCTTGAAGTAAAGGTTGAGCTTTCCGACTCAAGTCTTCTTGAAAATTATAGTGCACTTGAAAATCTCCAGAAAGATATTCATCACGCTCTTAAGACAGTTCTCGGAATTGAAACAAAGGTTTCACTTGTCGAGCATAAATCACTCGAAAGATTCCAGGGCAAAGCAAAGCGTATTCTCGATTTGAGAAATGAAAACAAGTAATTTGAAAATTTAATATTCTATTTATGGCAAAGGCATTTTCCTCATTTTTTTATCATATACTCAATAAACTTGTACTGGAAATATTTATGTGATACAATAAAAACTATGAGTATATAATAAGGAGAAATGTTGTGAAAACGCTAATTATGTCAGGCAAAAGTGCCACACAAATTAACAATCCGCAGAAGAAAGTTAGTTTTTTCAATCTTTGTGTATACGTTTTCGTATTCGGATGTTTTGTAGGCTATATTGTTGAAATTTTAATGGTGATGATTAACAAAGGGCATTTCGTCAACAAACAAGGCATGATATATGGTCCTTTCAATCAGGTTTATGGATTTGGCGCATTATTATTTACTATCTGCCTGTACAAGTTCCGAAACTCTAATAAATACATATTATTCATCATTAGCTCTCTTGTCGGTGGAACCTTTGAATATGTCTGCTCCTACTCTCAGGAAGTTATATTCAAGTCAGAATCATGGAATTATTCAAGATTCCCATTAAGCTTTAATGGCAGAACGAATCCTCTTCATGCTATGTTCTGGGGATTTCTCGGACTTATATTTATCTCCCTTGTGATTCCACAACTTGTAAGAGTTATAAATAGAATTCCTGACAAATGGGTCAATGTTATTGCGTGGTGTCTGCTTATATTTATGTTACTTAATATGCTTATTTCAGCTGCAGCTGTACTCAGACAGATAGAGAGAAAAAAAGGCGAAGCGCCAAGCAACTCTGTTGAAGAATTTTTAGATAAGCATTATGATAATGACTATCTCAAAAAGATATACCCGAATATGAAATTTATTAAGTAAAGACAGAACAACTAATACCCATATGGATATTAGTTGTTTTTTAAAGTGTTTCTACTGAATTAATTCAGTTCATCAGAAAAATATTTATTTTATAGAAAAACTTATTTTATTTTGACTGCTTTTATGATAAAATTAAAGACAGATTAATACGGAGGATATGAATTTATGAAAAAAATTATGTTAGGGAATGAGGCTGTTGCACGTGGACTTTACGAAGCCGGTGTAAGAGTAATCTCAAGTTATCCTGGTACTCCATCAACTGAGATTACCGAATGTGCCTCAAAATATGATGAGATGTACAGCGAATGGGCACCAAATGAAAAGGTTGCCTGTGAAGTTGCAATAGGTGCTTCTATTGCTGGTGCAAGATCTTTCTGTGCTATGAAGCACGTCGGACTAAATGTTGCTGCTGACCCATTGTTTACCGTCAGCTACTCAGGAGTAACCGGCGGACTCGTTATTGCTGTTGCTGATGACCCTGGTATGCATTCATCACAGAATGAACAGGATTCACGTCATTATGCTGCTTCATCAAAGGTTCCTATGCTTGAGCCAGCTGATTCATCTGAATGCAAGGAATTTGTTAAGCTTGCTTATAAAATTTCAGAAGAATTTGATACACCTGTTCTCTTCAGACTTTCAACAAGAATTTCACACTCACAGAGTATTATCGAAGAATGTGAAAGAGATAGCGTTGACTTAATAGAATATGTCAAGAACCCACAGAAGTATGTTATGATGCCTGCTTTTGCAAGACCACGTCATGTTATTGTTGAAGAAAGAACAAGAAAGCTTATTGAATGGGCTGAAAAAACTGAAATAAACAAGATTGAAATGAACGATACAAAAATCGGTATCATTACTTCCGGTGCCTGCTATCAGTATGCAAAGGAAGCTCTCGGTGACAAGGCAAGTTACTTAAAGCTTGGTATGGTTTACCCTCTCCCTGAAAAACTTATAAAGGACTTTGTTGCAAAGTGCGATAAGGTTTATGTTCTTGAAGAGCTTGACGATGTATTTGAAACACACTGTAAAAAGCTCGGCATTGATGTTATAGGGAAAGACCTCTTTACATATATTGGTGAATATTCACAGTCACTCATTGCTGAAAAAATTCTCGGTGTTAAAACAGAGTATCAGACATTTAGTGAAAATGTACCTGTCAGACCTCCTGTAATGTGTGCAGGTTGCCCTCACAGAGGTGTGTTCTATACACTTGCCAAGAACAAAATCACTGTCAGCGGTGATATCGGATGCTACACACTTGGTGCCGCTGCACCACTTTGCGCAATGGATACTACAATCTGTATGGGTGCTTCAATTTCAGGACTTCACGGCTTCAACAAAGCAAGAGGAGAAGATTCTGAAAAGAAATCTGTTGCTGTTATCGGTGACTCAACATTCATGCATTCAGGTATAACAGGACTTGTTAATGTCGCTTACAACGCTTCAAATACAACTGTACTTATTCTTGATAACTCTATTACTGGTATGACAGGACATCAGCAGAACCCAACAACAGGCTACACCATAAAGGGTGACCCTGCTTCAAAGGTTTGCCTTGAGGATCTTGTAAAAGCTGTTGGAATAAAGAGAGTAAGAGTTGTCGATCCATATAATCTTAAAGAAACTGAAACTGCAATCAAGGAAGAGCTTGCTGTTGCTGAGCCATCAGTAATAATTTCACGCCGTCCTTGTGCTTTGCTCAAATACGTCAAGCATAATCCTCCACTATGTGTTGATAAGGATAAATGCAGGACCTGTAAGGCTTGCCTGAAGGTCGGATGCCCTGCTATTTCAATCAAGAACGGAAAAGCAGAAATAGACAGCACACAATGCACAGGATGCGGACTCTGTGAACAGCTTTGTCCTTTCGGTGCTATCGGAGGTAATAAATAATGAATACTAAATCTATTATGATAGTCGGTGTCGGTGGACAAGGCTCGCTTCTTGCATCAAGAATGATGGGACATGTTCTGCTTGCACAGGGATATGATGTAAAAGTTTCTGAAGTACACGGAATGAGCCAGCGTGGCGGTTCTGTTGTAACATATGTTAAATACGGTGATAAGGTTGCTTCACCTATAATTGAAAAGGGCGAGGCTGACCTGATAATTTCTTTTGAACAGCTTGAGGCTGCAAGATGGATACCTTTCCTCAAAAAAGGCGGAAAGATAGTTGTTTCAACACAGAAGACTGACCCTATGCCTGTTATCACAGGTAGTGCAACATACCCTGAAAACATCATTGAAAAAATCAAGACACTTGGCATTGATATTATTGCTATTGATGCACTTGAGCTTGCTGAAAGCCTTGGAAATACAAAGGCATCAAATGTTGTTATTATGGGTGCTGTTGCTAAAAGACTTGATTTTGAGGAAAAATTCTGGCAGGATGCAATTGTTGAATGTGTCCCTGCAAAATTCCTTGAGCTTAATAAAAAAGCATTTGAGCTTGGCAAGAACGCTTAATGACATTATTGGGGTGACGTAATATGATGAGAGACGCTGAAAAAACTGTTGGCAATATCATTGACAAGCAAAAAACCGCTTTTATCAGTTCGGTTGATGAGGACGGCTTCCCTAACACAAAGGCTATGCTTGCCCCTCGTAAAAGAGAAGGTATAAAGACAATTTATTTTACTACAAACACTGGCTCAATGCGAGTTGAGCAGTATCGTAGCAATCCAAAGGCTTGCGTATATTTCTGTGATAAAAGATTTTTCAGGGGTGTTATGCTTGTCGGAACTATGGAAGTCCTGACTGACGCTGAGTCAAAGGAATTGATATGGCAGCCAGGCGACACAATGTATTACCCTCTTGGTGTTACTGACCCGGATTATTGCGTTCTCAGATTCACAGCAACAAAGGGCAGATATTACAGCAACTTTAGTTCAGAGAGCTTTTCTATTGAATAAAAATTTAGGAGTATTTTAAATGGAATTATACAATGCAAAGGTTATTAAAAAGGCAAATGTTTATTTTGGTGGGAAGGTAACAAGCAGAACTATTTTTTTAGAAAATAATGCAAAGAAAACTCTCGGCTTTATGCTTGCCGGCGAATATGAATTCAATACCGCATCAGAAGAATTGATGGAAGTCATCGGCGGCGAAATGGACATAATGCTAAAAGGCGAAACAGAATATAAGACTTATGGCGAGGGTACAAGTTTTGTTGTTCCAGAGAATTCAAGCTTCAAAATTATTGTAAAAGAATACGCAGATTATTGCTGTTCGTATAAGTAAAAGGAGTGATA